>CACXFP010000097.1 GCA_902766985.1 uncultured Bacteroidia bacterium
GAAGTGAAGTGGGAGACATATGTCAAGAAAGTCCAGATCGAGTCCCGAGTCATGGGCCGTATGGCTTTGAACCACATCATTCCCGCCGCCCTCGAATACAAGTCAATGCTCCTTAAGGAACTGACTATGGCAAAGGATATCTACGGCAGTCTCGACGGCTGCGCGACCGAAATGCGCATTCTGGACGACATCAGCAAGTACGTTGAGGATATACGAGTGAAAGCAACGGCGATGAAAGAAGCCCGCAAAGCCGCAAACGCCATCGAGGACGGATACAAACGGGCTCTTGCTTACCACGAAATCGCTGAAAGCCTGTTTGCACTGAGACGTCCGATAGATAAGCTTGAAGAAGTAGTCGACAACAAGAGATGGCCGCTTCCAAAGTATCGCGAACTGCTGTTCATAAGCTAAGGAGCGGGAACTCTTTTCTGGAATAATTTGTTTTATAACTAGTTGGTAAATAATGACTGACGGTCTATACAATCCTTCATCGGAGCATGATGCCTGCGGTGTCGGCATGGTCGTGAACATCCGCGGCGACAAGACACATGAGTTGGTGGACAACGCCCTTACTGTGCTTGAGAATATGAGCCATCGCGGTGCCGAAGGAGCTGACGGCAAATCCGGCGACGGAGCAGGCATCATGGTCCAGATTCCCCACGAATTCATTTTACTTCAAGGGATTCCTGTCCCGGAAAAGGGACGCTATGGCACCGGCCTGGTGTTCCTTCCAAAGGAGGCTTCGAAGCGCGAGCGTATCCTGGAATGTATCCGCAACGAAGCCGAGCACGAAGGCTGCGTGCTCAGCCATGTCCGCGAGGTGCCGGTCAATTCCGCCTGCCTGGGAGAGGAAGCGGCAAAGGGCGAACCATTTACGGTACAGATCTTTGTGACCAGCCTTGAATTTATTGAAGAAGAGGAGTTCGAGTGCAAGCTCTACCGCATCCGCAAACATGTTGAGCGCCTGGGGGAAGACGGCTACATATGCTCTCTCTCCACACGTAATATCGTGTACAAAGGGATGCTGACCAGCCGCCAGCTACGTGAATACTACACAGACCTGACGAGTCAGTGGTTTACAAGCGCAATGGCTATCGTCCACTCACGCTTCTCCACGAACACCTTCCCGCAATGGAGTCTGGCCCAGCCGTTCCGGATGCTCTGTCACAACGGTGAGATCAACACCATCCGTGGTAACCGCTCCTGGATGCAGGCCCGTCAGAGTGTCCTGAATTCAGGTGCCCTCGGAGACATCGGTGACATTACCCCGATTATCCAGCCGGACATGAGCGACTCTGCCAGTCTGGACAATGTCCTGGAATTCCTTTCCCTCAGCGGACTAAGCCTTCCCCAGGCTGTCTCCGTGCTGATGCCGGAAAGCTTCGACGGTACAAATCCCATTTCGGAAGACCTGCGGGCCTTCTATGAATACCATTCCATCCTGATGGAGCCTTGGGACGGACCGGCGACAGTGTTGTTCAGCGATGGTCGCTATGCAGGGGGCATCCAAGACCGGAATGGCTTGCGTCCGGGCCGCTACACCATCACGAAGAGAGGTTTATTGGTCGTTGCGAGTGAGGTGGGGGTGTTGGATTTCAATCCGACCGAGATCGAATGCAAGGGCCGTCTGGAGCCGGGGAAGATGCTCTTGGTAGACACCAAAGAGGGCAAGATCTGGTACGATGCAGAAATAAAGGAGAAACTGGCTTCTGAACATCCCTACAGGAAGTGGCTTGCCGCAGGACGCATCCAGCTTGAAGACCTTCATAGCGGTCGCCGTATCGAACACAACGAGGCTGACCTGCTGCACAAGGAACTCCTCTTCGGTTGTACGTCAGAAGATGTCGAGAACACTCTAAAGCCAATGTGCCTGCGCGGAATCGAAGCCACATCTTCGATGGGCAATGACACGCCGCTGGCCGTTCTGACAGAACGCCCGCAGACTTTTTTCAACTACTTCAGGCAGCAGTTCGCCCAGGTGACCAACCCTCCCATAGACTCCATCAGGGAACAGATGGTGATGTCATTGTTCGAATATATCGGAAGAGTGGGAACAGGTATCCTGACCCCGGATGAAGACAACTGCAAGATGGTCCGCCTGCCGCATCCGATTCTCACCAACACTCAACTGGACCTGCTCTGCAACATCCGGTATAAAGGCTTCAACACCGTCAAACTGCCGATTCTGTTCGAGTGTTCGGCCAATCCCTCTTCCGCTGCATCCAATCTGCGACGAGCCCTTGACAGCCTATGCCGCAAAGCGGAAAAATGTGTAGATGACGGAGTGAATTACATCATTTTGTCTGACCGCGACGTGGACAAATCCCATGCGCCCATCCCGTCTCTGCTGGCAGTAAGTGCCGTGCATCATCACCTGATCGCCACAGGAAAGCGCGTGCAGACTGCATTGATCGTCGAAAGCGGAGAAATACGTGAAACCATGCATGCCGCATTGTTGCTTGGCTACGGGGCTTCAGCCATCAATCCATATCTTTCCTTTGCAATCATCTCCAGTCTTGCACATGGCGGAAAACTGCAACTGAACTATTCTACAGCCCGAACCAACTACATCGAAGCGATGAAAAAAGGCTTGCTGAAAATCATGGCCAAGATGGGGATCTCTACTATCCGCTCATACCGCGGAGCCAAGATTTTCGAGAGCATAGGCCTGGAAGAAGGCTTGCTTCGTGAGTACTTCGGTACGGAAAAATCTACTATCGGAGGCGTAGGCATGGAAACCATTGCCCGCGATGCCATGTGGTTCCACGCTCAGGCTTACGAAGATGCATCCAAAGCCGACTTCCTGCCAAATGTAGGGC
>CACXFP010000098.1 GCA_902766985.1 uncultured Bacteroidia bacterium
GAAGGCACTCCGAGCGTCAGGACTGAGCACATGACGGTGGTCCTGCTCGATGCATGGGCAAAGGGAATCAGGGACATCAGCCTGTCGGAGTACTTTGATGACATAAAGAAGGAGGCCCAGAGGAGGATGTCGGAGCATATTTCGGCGGACTACACCATGGAGACCATCCTGGACGTGTGGGCGGTTTCGAAGATCGCATCCGCCATCGGCAGGGAAGATGACGCTATCTGGTTCGGGGAGAAGGCGGAATCCATGTTCAGGGAGACCTGGGGCAGGGAATTCATGACGATAGCTCCCAATTACCTGATAGTCGAGGACGAGGGCCTTTATGAAGGCACCCGCTGGCAGTACCGCTGGGCCCTTCCGCAGTACCTTCCCGTCATGGAGGAAATGCACGGTAAGGGCACCTTGCTCGACGAACTGAAATATTTCTTCGCCCATGACCTGTACAACCAGGGTAATGAGCCGGATATCCACGTGCCGTTCCTGTTCAACCGCCTTGGGGCTCCGGAATGTTCGCAGGAAATAGTCCGCAAACTGCTCACCAAAGACATGGTCCACCGCTACGGCACTCACGGCGAATTCCCTGTGCCGTATTTCGGAAAGACCTTCAAGAACGATCCCGAAGGATTCATCCCCGAGATGGACGATGATGACGGTACGATGAGCGCTTGGTACGTGTTCGCAAGTATGGGCCTCTATCCCATGATAGTAGGAAGCGAGATGTATGAACTGACCTCGCCTATTTTCGATGAGGTGAGCATCAACTTTGAGAACGGCCGGAAGGTGAAGATAGTTGCCAGAGGCCGGAGGAATCCGGATGACACTATCAGGAAAATCACCTGGAATGGCATGGAAATCACTGACTACCAGATAGCTCACAGCCAGCTGGCACAGGGAGGTGAACTGGTGTTCGAGTATTGAACATCAGGCTACCTTAATCTTGCGGCGTATCCGTCAGCGATATTTTGAGCCTGCCCCCGTCGCATACATCTGCAAATTTCAGTTTGGGGGCGCTTAACTGCTTTCCGTTCAGGAGCATACTGCCGATGTAAAGGTCCTGTGCGGAGCCTCTGGTTGCAGTGATGATGAACTTGCGTCCTTTGTAATAATTCCTGTTCAGCCTGATTCTCACCTTGTCGAAGACAGGGGAGCCGATGCTGAACGTAGGGTCGGCTGAAGTCAGTCCCTTTACGTCGAACAGTCCGATCGAAGACATTACATACCAGGCTCCAAGCTGTCCCTGGTCTTCGTCCTGTCCATATCCGTATCCGTGTATTCCTTCGGTGGCATAGAACTCGTCAAGAATCGCCCTGACCCATTTCTGTGTCAATGACGGCTTGCCGGCATCGTTGAATAGCCAGGAAATGTGGAGGCAAGGCTGGTTGCCATGGTTGTAGAGAGTGCGAAGTCCCGCAAAGGCCCCAACTTCCGTGCCTCCGCTGAATATCTTTGGCCTTGAAAGTGTGAAAATGCTGTCGAGTCTGGCGTTGAAGGTGTCTTTCCCGACTTTGGCGATGAGACTTTCGACATCGTGCGGGACATAGAACGTATATTGCCAGGCATTTCCTTCCTGAAAACCGCGCCATACCTGCATAGGGTCGAAATTGTCTATGAAACGGCCGTCCTTAAGCCTTGGGCGTACGAAATCCACACTGTCGTCATAGATGCGTTCCCATCCCTTCGCTAGGCTGTTCAGTTTCTCGCAGTCCTGTCCGCGGCCTGCCTGCTGCGCGAACTGGGCCAGCGCATAGGCGGAAAACGCATATTCCAGTGTATGTGAAGCCGAGAACATGAAGGTCTCGTCCGGACCGTCTCCACTCTCCATGTGCGGAACATAGCCGTACTCTACAAACTGCTCTGTGTCAGATTTTCCGGCTCCGAGAGGGCGGTCCTTTCCCTCGAGCTCGTTTTTCCTGCAAGCTTCGTAGGCCAGGTCCGTATCGAAGTCGCGTATCCCGCACTGGAATGCCGCGTCAATCATGAGTGACAGCTGGTTTGTTCCGACTCCGGAGACAAAGCGGGAGTTGGCGAGTCCGTCGCCAAGCCACCCGCAGTCCTTGTATACCTGCAGATGCGAACTGATGAATTCCGACAGTCGTTCCGGGTATGCCATTGCCCATACCTGGGTCAGATTCCATTGTGCGCCCCACATCGCATCCGTGTTGTACATCCTGAATGCGGGGCGTCCGTTTTTAAGGGAAACCCTGCCGACGGTTCCGTCGTGTTTCGGATAGTCTCCGTTAATGTCACTGCATATCCCGCGTCCCAGGAGGGCGTGGTACAATCCTGTGTAGAACTTTGTCTTGTCTTCTTTCGATGCGGATTCAACGCTTATCCTTCCGAGATATTTGTTCCAGGTCTTTTCCGCCCGCTTCCTGGCCTTGTCGAATGTAAGGCCGTGCGTTTCCATATCCAGGTTGTTCCTGGCGTTTTCGACAGAAGTATATGATATCCCGACCCTTACGGTCACAGTCTCTCCCTTGTGTGTCGGGAATTCCAGATACAGGCCGGCTCCTCTGCCGGAGGCTTTTACCGCTCCTTCGGCGATGCCTGTTCCATCGAATGATCCGCAGGAGGTTGTCTTTTTGTCCAGTTTCGCCGAAAAATAAATGGGAACCTCCGCTCCTGCCTGATATTTCTTGACGTATTCCGGAAGGGTTATGACCCACCCTTCCACAGTTCCGTCCGGGAGGAGTTCGACGGATGCATCCTTCACGGCACCGCTTTCGCCCATCCGGTTTCCAATATTGAAGATAATGCGGGAAGCCTGATCCTGGGGGAAGGTAAACCTTTCATAGGCAACCCTTTCAGTGGAAGTAAGCTCGGCCAGGATGCCGTAGTCTTTCAGCAGGACGGAATAATATCCGGGCCTTACTGTCTCTTCTTCGTGGCTGAATGCTGAACGGTATCCTTTCGGGCCAGTGCCGTCAGGGCGTCCAGGGACGTTGACGCTGGTTCCTTTTCCTGTCGTGGCCATGAGGGTTATACCTCCAACCTGGAATTCGTGCACGCAGGGGAAACCCTCTATTGATGTGTCGCGGTAGTCATAACCGGTTGCTTCCCAGCCGCTTCTGTTGCCAAGATGCCCGTTGGTCGAAGGACCAGGCTTGGCCATTCCGAAAGGCAGGGCTCCTGGCGCGAAGTGGAAATAGCGGCAGTGCGCGGTGCCGATGCGGGGTTCTACGTAACCGGAAGGTCCGGAATTCCCGCACGAGGCCGGGAACGGGTTCGCAATAAGGATGATGGTTGTGATGGCCAGAATGATGCTCTTGCCTGTCATTGCTGGATTACTCATCGGATGGACAAGGTTTGGAGAGTTTCTATATCAAGAAGAAAAGCGCGACCCCGATCATGCTCACGGTAACGCCAAGGATTTCTTTTGGTTTGATTTTTTGCTTGTAGATGAAGGCGTAGGGGAACAGGATAAGCACGGGGGTGAGCGCCATCAGGGTTGAAGCGATTCCTGCGTTGGCGTATCTAACGGCCATCAGGGAGAGGGATACTCCGAGCACAGGGCCGAACAGGGTCATTATCAGGACATATTTCATACCTGTCTTGTCTTTGGCCGCGGTGACCAGGCGTGGAAGGTCTTTCTGCAATGCCATGATGAGGAAGAAACCGGCTCCTCCTATTATCGCCCTGATCATCGTCGAAGCGAATGGCAGCATGGTTCCGGTCAGCACCGGAGCAGAGGCAGGCATCGCTTCGGCATAATGCTGCATACCCACTTTGCTCAGCACCAGACCGACTCCCTGACCGAGTCCGGCTCCCAGCCCGAGCAGAATGCCTTTGACCGGGAGCGTAAACGAAATGTGCCTGTCTGGGTTCCGGCTCAGGATAGATATGGCGATTCCGCTTAATGTGACAGCCATGGCCAGTCCGGCTTTCCAGGTGAGGCTTTCCCCCAGGATCGCCCAACCCGCAACGGCAGCCATCGGAGGAGCCAGTGTCATGAACAGCTGGCCGAAACGGGCTCCGATGCTGAGGTAGCAGTTGAAAAGGCACCAGTCTCCGAAGACGTATCCCACCAAGGCCGAAAGCGACAGCCATAACCAGGCCTTCCCGTTTGCATATACGGGATAAGGTCTGCCTACGGTTACCCAGAGCATGACGCCTAGGAAAAGGGTGGCCAGCACCAGGCGCAGCACATTCGCCGACATGGAGCCGAGGCGGTGGCTGGCCTTGTCCGCATTAAGTGCAGTGACGGTCCAGAGTACCGCCACGAGTAGGGAGATCAATTCGCCGATATGGCTCATGATTCATTGATTGTCAATACTCTTACTTGCACCACTTATCGAGCCACTTGAAGTATTCCTCATGCCAGAACAGCGCATTCTGGGGCTTGAGAATCCAGTGGTTTTCCTCAGGGAAAACTATAAGTTTGGAGGGAACGCCCATCATCTGGGCGGCATTGAACGCGGCCATTCCCTGGTCGTAGGGAATCCGGAAGTCCATCATGCCGTGGGTGCAGAGAATGGGAGTGTGCCAGTTGCGGATATTGTTTATGGGGGAGGCGGCGTAGTGCCTTGCCGCCTTGGGTGAATTGCTCCAGGGGGCTCCGGCCTGCTGCAGGCCTCCGAAGGTGATCCCGTCACCGGCAGGACCGGTTTTCCCTTCTTCATAGGCAAATTCCTTGAGTCCGCCGTTGTCCCAGTTGGGGAACCACATTTCCTCGGTCTCCGCCCACATGTATTTTTCGTCGAAGATGCCGGCATGGGCGATGAAGCAGTCATACAGGTCGCCGTGGACCCCTTCAAGATAATAGACTGAATATCCGCCATATGAAGCTCCGCAACCGGCGAGCTTGCCCACATAGGGTTCTTTCTTTAGGTTGCGGCCAGCCGTCATGTAATCCTGCATGTTGAGCCCGGGGTAGTCTCCGGAAATCTCTTCGCACCAGGGCTGTCCGAATGCGGTGGTGCCACGGCGGTTGGGCATGGTCACGATATAGCCCTTGGATGCCATCAGACGGTAGTTCCAGCGGTAGCTCCACCCCTGGTCGAGAGTCCCCTGAGGGCCTCCGAGCAGGATTTCTATGGCGGGCCATGTCTTTTCCGGATCGAATTTGGGAGGATAGAGTATCCAGGTCAGCATCTTCTTTCCGTCTACGGTCTTCGCCCAGCGGGCCTCGCAGGTTGGGGCGTCAAGTTCTTCGAGGATTTCGTCGTTTTCATGTGAAATCCGCGTGATTGTGGCGCCCGGGATGACCGGACAGTCTGCATACAGGTATCCGTCGGTAACGATTTCTTCACCGTTGACGGGGTCGATCCTTGTGTTCGGCTTCCTTTCCGTCATCCGGGCTTCTCCCTGTCCGGGCTTGACGGCTACGAGTTCATTGGGGAACATCAGGGAGCAGTAGCTGGCGAGCAGGGTGCCGTCGGACAGGATGGCGAAGGGGGAGTCGAAGTTGTACCAGAGGTTCTCTTCCGTGATCCTCGCGACTCCTGAGGCATCGGCCCTGAATATACCCTGAAGGCCCTCGGCGATTGAATTGAAATATACGCTCTTGGAGTCAGGGGCCCAAGCGGGGGACGCCGCGTTGTATTTGAACGAGGAGGTCAGCTCGGTGATGTTTGAAGGTTCTCCGTTGTTTGAGATATCCGCTGTGAACAGGCGGGTCTTGTCGGCCTCGTATCCGTCCCTCGCCATGCTGATCCATGCCAGGTGACGGCCGTCGGGGCTGAAGACCGGGTCGGTATCGTATCCGCCTGCCATGGGGATAACGCGGGTGAATTTGTTCTCAGTGTCGTATATGTAGATTTCAGTATCGGTGGAGAAGGCATAAGCCTTGCCGTTGAGTTTCTTGCAGGAATAGGCGATGAATTTTCCGTCGGGACTCCAGGACAGCTGCTCGGTCCCTCCGTAAGGCTCGAGGGGCAGCTCGTATCTGGCGGCGTCTTCCCCGAGGATGTTCGTGGAAGTTTCCGGAGTGATCTTTTCATCGAGGCCGGCAATGAAGGTCTGGGGGAGTTCGGTTACCCAATGGTCCCAATGCCTGTACATGAGGTCCTCGGTGACATAGGCCTGCGCCAGGTTCATGGTCACGTCCATATCCTTGGGACTTGTGACTTTAGGATTGGGGACTGTGCTGATATAAAGCAGCTTGTCCCCTGTCGGAGCGATTGTGAAACCGCTGATTCCGGCGCTGACGTCACTGATGCAGGATTTTCTGTCCATGTCCAGGACCCCGTCAGCAAAGGGAGCCTTCCATATCTGGCCTCCCTGGATGAAAAGGATTTCCTTCCCGTCTTTGGACCATCTGGCGTTGGAAATGCTTTTCCCTTCCTTGGTCAGCTGGATCTTGTTGCTTCCGTCCGTGTTGGAGACGAAGAGGTTGCGGCATGTACGGTTGCCGGACAGGGAGGTGTAGCTGACGCCGTAGAGGATCTTCGTGCCGTCGGGGGAGAGCTGGGGGTCGGACAGCCTTCCGAGGTAGAGCATGATTCCAGGGGTCATCTTCCGGTTGGGCACCTTGATATTCCTGGGCCCTGTATAACCTTCCTGGGCCCTTTCGGTTTTTTCGGGGGAGTTGCTGCAGCTGAACGTAATCATGAGCGAGACCGCGAGAGCGGCAAATGATAGGAGTTTTTTCATTATGTAACTATTTGTCATTATCATATTTCGAGGCGGCTGACCGGAGTTCCAGGGCAACGGCTTCCCTGACTGACCGTGGTTCGAGCACTTCAATCCTCGGCCCGTACCGGCACAGGTTCATTATGAGGTTGTCGTTCGGGATGACCCTTATCCTGAAGTGGACCGATCCGTCACCAGAAGGGATTTCGGCCTGGCTGTGATGGATGGGAAGGTCCCTGAGATAAGAGGCTTCCCTTTCATTTGTCCGGAAAACGATGGTCTCGGTCTTCTGGCCTTTTTCCGGAAGATATACGCCGTAGCTATCGTGGAAAATGTCTTCAACGTCAAATCCTTCAGGGAGGGTGAACTTCCTGCCGGGAAGCTCCAGCGACCGTATCCTGTCAAGGGCGTAAACCCTGGTTTCCCCGGCTTCTTCGGAGAATCCTACCGCATACCACCTGCGGTCGAATTCTTTAACGGCGTATGGATGCAGATGACGGATCTCGGCGTCCTGACTGCCGTATTTCCGGTATTCTATCTTTATTACGGAGTTTCCTTTCATCGCTTCCATGAGCAGGGGGAGGAGCCTGTGCCCGGAGGGGACATCCTCGACCGATACCCTTCCGGACAGTCTTTCTTTTCCGAGGGTTAGGAGGTTGTTTACCGTGAAAGTATCTATCAGCCACTCCTTTGAAGCGCTGATGTCAACGGCGTCTTCGGCGAATGGGATGTAATAAGCGTTTCGGCTGCGGTTGCATCTGATGCTTATGCCGAAGATGTCTTCGATGGCCTGTCGGTGATTGTTGAAGGAACTGCGGGAATAATCTTCGTCGAAAGTGTCGGAATACCTGGAAACAAGTTCATCCAGGGTCAGGCCTTCCGGCCCTGCCAGACGCAGGGTCTCGATGAGCCAGAGGTATTTCCTGATCAGTTCTCCAACCATCCCGCCGTGATGACTTGATTGGATACAAATATAACCATAAAACCGAAATTTATTTATATTTGTGTATCTATGGCACATGGGGCTCTTGACAACGAAATCCAGTTCCTTCCGGGAGTAGGACCCAAAAGGGCGAAACTGCTGGCGGAAGAGTTGCAGGTTGCCACTTTCGGAGATCTGCTGAGGCTGTATCCTTTCCGTTACGTGGACAGGAGCAGCGTCCAGAACATTTCCGATGTGGTGTCCGACTCGGCCTATGTACAGATTCTCGCAAAAGTGGTGAGGGTGTCCCTCCTGGGCCAGCACAGCCAGCCCCTTTACGTCAAGGAGATGACCGCGACCATCGAAGGGAGGGATGATGGACAGATAAAGTTCAATACCGTCAAACGGCTTTCAGCCATAGTAGCCGATGCCTCGGGGGAAATGGAGATCGTATTCTTCAAGGGGATCAAATACATGTGGAACAGGCTGATTCCCGGCGCGAATTTCATTTTCTTCGGTAAGCCTACGGTATTCAACGGGCGGGTGAATATGGTTCATCCCGAGGTGGACAATCTGCCGCAGTCGGGCACCCTGGGCACGACGGGCACCTTGACCGGAGTCTATCCCGGGACAGAGAAACTCAAGAACGCCGGGGTGACGAACAAGGTGATGAACCGCCTGATGGGCCTGGCCCTCGAGCGCTGCCTGGGTGACATCCGCGAGACCCTTCCCGATTATATCCTCAAGGAGAAGGGACTCGTCCCGTTGAGATTCGCCCTCCGAAACATCCATTTCCCCTCCGACGCCACGGCCCTGGCGAAGGCCACGTACCGTCTCAAGTTCGAGGAGCTGTTCTTCCTTCAGCTTTCCTTGCTGAAACAGAAATATGTTAGGAGCCGCAGCGAGGTAGGGCTTATGATGCCGAAGGTCGGGGAGGCTTTCAATGCCTGCTACAATGCCCTTCCATTCGACCTTACGGGAGCCCAGAAGCGAGTCATCAAGGAAATACGTTCCGATATGATGAGCGGCCACCAGATGAACCGCCTCCTTCAGGGAGATGTGGGTTCGGGAAAGACGATGGTGGCTGTCCTTTCCTGCCTCATAGCGATAGGGAACGGATACCAGGCATGCATCATGGCTCCAACCGAAGTGCTTGCCCAGCAGCATTACCACAACATCAGCAAGTATCTGGCTCCCACGGGAGTAAGCTGCGCCCTCCTGACAGGTAGCACGAAGGCTTCCGAGCGTCGGACCATCCATTCTTCGCTCCAGGACGGCTCCCTCGGCATCATCGTCGGGACCCATGCCCTCATCGAAGATACCGTCATTTTCAAGAATCTCGGCCTTGCCGTCATAGACGAGCAGCACCGGTTCGGCGTGGAGCAGAGATCCCGGCTGTGGAGGAAGACTGCATCCGGCATTCCTCCCCACGTCCTCGTCATGACGGCAACTCCCATTCCGAGGACGCTTGCAATGACCCTGTACGGGGACTTGGATGTCAGCGTAATTGACGAAATGCCGCCCGGCAGGAAACCGATCCAGACCGTCCTCCTCGCGGAAAGGGACCGCGGACGGCTGCATAATTTCATGAAGAAACAGATAGCCTCCGGAAGGCAGGTTTTCGTAGTGTATCCTCTGATCTTTGAAAGCGAGAAGCTTGACTACCAGAATCTTGAAAAAGGCTATGAGGATATCGTGGCCGCATTTCCCTTCCCCCCGTACAAGG
Source organism: uncultured Bacteroidia bacterium (assembly GCA_902766985.1). Lineage (GTDB taxonomy): Bacteria > Bacteroidota > Bacteroidia > Bacteroidales > UBA932 > Cryptobacteroides. The sequence continues at coordinate 9,225 of CACXFP010000098.1, forward strand.
TAGCCATAGTTCATGGCCAGCAGGCGAATGACGTCAAGAATTTCAATATGGACGCCTTCGTGGCCGGGAGGGCGCATATCCTCGTTTCAACAACGGTGATCGAGGTCGGGGTGGATGTCCCGAACGCTTCCGTCATGGTCATCGAGAGCGCCGAGAGGTTCGGCCTTTCCCAGCTTCACCAGCTTAGGGGGCGCGTCGGCCGCGGTTCTGAGAAATCTTATTGCGTGCTCATGCACGGCCAGAAAGTATCAAAGGAGTCCCAGAAGAGGCTGGAGATGATGGTCGCGACGGAGAATGGTTTCGAATTGGCCGAGGAAGACATGAAGATGAGGGGACCGGGCGACCTGGAAGGAACACAGCAGTCCGGCCTTCCGATCTCTCTTAACATAGCCTCGCTGGCGAAGGACGGCCGTATCCTCACCGACGCTAGGAACTATGCGACTCATGTCCTTGATGCGGACCCTGTCATCGAGAAGCCTGAAAACAAAATCCTTGCGGAGGAGCTCCGCAAGGATAAATATCAGCGTCAGGATTTCAGCAAGATATCCTAATCTTTTCTTTTCCAGAGTTTTGACATCTCTTCCAGTGTTTTCCCCTTGGTCTCTGGCACAAGCTTCCAGACGAAGACGGCTGCGATGATGCAGATTACTCCGTAGATTGCATACGCCGTGAAATGACCGAACTTCACGCCCATTTCCCCGACCCTCATGTTGTACATCGGGACGAAGGTGGATGATACGATGAAGTTGAAAATCCATTGGAACGCCACGGCGATGGCGGTCGCGTGGCTGCGGATCGTGTTGGGGAAAATTTCCGAAATCAGGACCCAGCAGATGGGACCCCAGCTGAACATGAACGAGGCGCTGTAGATCAGGATGCTGATGACGGGGATGAGGGCGGGAACCGTGACGAGGTTGCTGAAAGCTACTCCGAGGGCTCCTACGGCCATCAGGATCGATCCCCAGATGAGGAGGGGTTTCCTTCCGATCTTCTCCACAGTCAGGATTGCCACGAGGGTGAATGTAATGTTCACCACTCCCATCAGCACGGTGTACGCCATCGGACTTCCCATACCCATGGATTCGAATATCCTGGGCGCGAAGTAGAGAACGGCGTTGATGCCGATGGCCTGCTGGAACACGCTGAGCATGATCCCGACGAAGATTACCATCCAGCCGAACGTGAAGAGTTTCTCCGTCTTTGCGGTGGCGGTACCCTTGATAGCCGCGAGTATGCTCGTGCCTCTTTCTTCTCCGTTCACCTTGCTGAGGACCATGAGGGCCTTTTCATCCTGGCCGTTGAGAACCAGATACCTGGGCGTTTCGGGCACGAGCAGGATCAGGATTGCGAACAGGGCTGCAGGTACTGCTTCGCTGACGAACATGAGCCTCCATCCGGTAGCGGCGGTCCATGCGGACGCCTCAGGATTGATGACCTGGTTGACACCGTTCACAAGGTCTACGACCGGATTTGCGTGTTGGCCGAGGATCAGGAAGTTGACGAAATAGACCACCAGCTGGCCGAAAATGATGGCGAACTGGTTCCATGATACGAGGACTCCTCTCCTGTCGGCAGGAGCGACTTCGGCTATGTACATCGGACAGATGGCGGAAGCCAGTCCGACACCGACACCGCCGAGGATCCTGTAGAGGTTGAAAGCGATGAGGAGGTTGAAGGAGGGCTCTCCTTTAGGGAAAAACAGGAATTCCGGATTGTAGGATCCCAGGGCGGAGAGGAAGAAAAGGACTCCCGCTACGAACAGGGACTTCTTCCGTCCCATCCTGGCCGACATAAGCCCCGACAGGGCGCTTCCGATAATGCA
>CACXFP010000099.1 GCA_902766985.1 uncultured Bacteroidia bacterium
CACGGCGATCTCTTCGCCTTCGCAATCCGCGTCCAGGACGAAAACGGCGTGATCTACGGGACGTGGGATGCGTCCACGGGCGCCTTCACTAACCTCCAGGCCATCGAAGGCGGCATCACGGCGCGTCCGGAAATCTTTGAGTACAAGGGAAATACTTATTTGTATTGCAACACGTTCGGTCCCTCCGAATTGGAGGGCGGCGGTTCCGTCTTCCGCGCCACAGTTTCCTTCTATCGGATTTCCGAGGACGGTTTATCCCTGTCGTTCGTCCGCGCTAAGTCCGTCCCCGAAGGGATTCATTATGCGACGTTCTATGTCGAGCCAGGCCGCAGATGGTTTTGGCATGTCCCTGCCCGCGACCGGCTCTGCATCGTCTACAGCACTGACACCAGGCGCCTGAATCTGGTCCATCCCTGCAGCAACATCGCGCTCGAAGAGTTGACACTCGATTAGTCGGGATATCAAGACGAAGCGAAACTGAAGACGCAGCTCATCCCGGACCATGACTTCAGAGGCCTGGCCGAAGCTATCTTGAAAATACAGTAGCGGAAGATCCCGTCAATACACCAGGTCGCGGAAGTTCCGGACCCGGTGGAATGACGTTGGAACATGAAACCTGTGGTTTAAAATCGGTTGTGCGGCAATATACAAATAATTCGTATATTTGAGAACAATGAATACAATGAATAATGTATTGACTTACATGAAACGGATCTATATTCTAGCCGCGGCCTTACTTATGACAGTGGCTAGTTTCGCCCAGACATGGCCTGAAATTCCATCGGAGGCCAAGCCTGGGACACGCTGGTATGTATTCGGGTCCGCCTTCACTAAGGAAGATGTCGTCTGGAACCTTGATGAATATGCCCGAGCCGGCCTGGGATATCTGGAACTGACGCCCATCTACGGAGTGAATGGCGAAGAAAGCATGGAAATTCCCTTCCTTTCGGACGAATGGATGGAAATGTACAAATTCATCGTGGAGGAAGCCGGGAAAAGGGGTATCGTCATAGACATGGCAATGGGTTCGGGATGGGTGTTCGGAGGCCCGACAACACCTTTGAAGGAAGCCGCATGCAAGTTGTCGTACACCGATATCCGTACCGGGTGGGAAAAATGCAGGAATCTGGACATAAGCCTGAAGGATAAAAAGGAAATGGCCTATGCCTCACTCAGTCGGGTGATGGCCTATGGCGGTGACGGGAGCATAACCGACGTAACTCCGTTTGTCAAGGATACCGTACTGAAATGGAAAAAGGCGAAAAAGGGAGTGGATTATCGCATAATTGCCCTTTATAACTCCCGCACCCTGCAAAGGGTGAAAAGGGCGGCTCCGGGTGGAGACGGCTGGTGCCTTGACCATTTCGACAGGAAGGCCATTCGCAACTATCTCAGTCATATTGACTCTGCCTTCGTATCTTCCGGAGCGCCCTATCCACGGTGTTTTTTTGCCGATTCCTATGAGGTCTTCGAGGCTGACTGGACACCTTCCATCCTTGAAGAATTCGAAAGGAGAAGAGGATACCGCCTCCAGGAGCACCTTCCTGAATTCCTTGTTAGACAGCCGGAGATAATGTGTGATTTCCGTCAGACAATGGGGGAACTGCTCTATGAGAATTTCACCCTTCAGTGGAACGAATGGGCCCATGAGAGGGGTATTCTCACACGCAACCAGGCGCACGGCTCCCCCGGGAACCTCATAGATATCTATGCAGCTTCGGATATTCCCGAAATCGAAGGTTTCGGCATTACCGATTTCGGAATCAAGGGTCTGCGTACAGATCCAGGGCATACCCGTCCCAACGACAGCGACATCACGATGCTCAAATACGCCGCTTCAGCCGCTCACGTAACCGGAAAGAAACTCGTTTCCTGTGAGTCGCTCACCTGGCTCTCCGAACATTTCCGCACCTCCCTCTCGCAGATTAAACCGGAACTCGACCAGATCTTTTCCTGCGGGGTAAACCATGTTTTCTTCATGAGCACGCCATATTCCCCAAAAGACGAGCCCTGGCCTGGATGGAAGTTCTATGCGACGACGGACATCAGCCCTACCAACAGCATATGGCGCGACATTCCGTACCTGATAAAATACATCGAAAGGACACAGACATTCCTCCAAGCGGGAGAACCAGACGCCGATTTCCTCATCTACCTGCCGATGAAGGACCTGTATAGCGTCCATTTTACGGATAACGATCCCCTGGCCGTGATGTACTCCATCCACATCATGGGCATGGTGGCCCCGGATTTCATAAAAAGCGTGCTTGCCATAGACCGTGCCGGATACGATGGCGACTATATAAGCGACAACCTCCTTCTGGGGACATCTTTCAGGGACGGTCGGTTGGTCACCCCGGGCGGAACACCCTACAAGGCCCTGATCCTGCCGAACAAACTGCCTCTCCCGGAAGAGGTGCAGATCCATATAGCCGAACTTCGGAAGCAAGGGGCCGTCATCCTTCGGGACACCGATGTTTCAGGCATTGCCGCCACTGCCTGCCCGGAAGAGATGAAAAGCATTCATGGCCTGAGATATGTCCGCCGGAAGGACCGCGACAGCTGGCACTATTTCATCTGCAACCTTACCCCGGAAGATTTCTGCGGGCCGGTCTCCCTGTCCGTACCATTCCTTGATGCGGTATTTTACGACCCCATGACCGGAGAGGTTTCCAAGGCCCAGGTCTCAAACGGCAAAGTCATGTTGAACCTCAGGTCAGGAGAATCGATAATCCTCAAGACAAGCGGCAGCACCCTCCCTCCCGGATTGAAGGAGAGCGTCATTGAAAAGGATGGTGCGAGGAAGGTCCTTGACGGCAAGTGGACTCTGTCATTCATTGAATCCGCCCCGAAGGTTGATAGGACCTTCTCCCTGGACAGTCTCTACACTTGGGAAAGACTCGGCGACAGGGCCGCTGCCGTAACTATGGGGACGGGATCCTATGTCACCAGCATCAGTCTAAGTCCCGAAGAAGCCGCCACTCGTTGGGTGATCGAACTCGGGGATGTGAGGGAAAGTGCAAGGGTGTATGTGAACGGGGAATACATCGGCTGCGCCTGGGCCGTCCCCTTCCGCCTGGACTGTGGGAAAAGCCTTAAAGCCGGGACGAACGAAATACGAATAGATGTCACTAATCTTCCCGCCAACCGCATAGCTGATATGGACCGCCGCGGCGTCCATTGGCGTAAATTCAAAGATATCAATATGGTGGACATCAATTACGAACCCTCGGATTACTCTTCGTGGGAGCCTGTGCCCAGCGGTCTGAACTCTCAGGTCTTCCTTGTCCGGCAAGTCCCGGTCTCAAAATAAAATGACATGAAAAAAATCAGCCTTCTCATCTTCTTTTCATTATTCTGCTTTGGAACGGTGTTTTCCCAAACTGAAACAGAAACCATTTTTCTATCCGGTACGGGTGAAGACGATACCGTTCCTTGGGAATTCTATTGTACCAACGGGCAGAACAGCGGCCGATGGACACAGATTCAGGTTCCTTCCTGCTGGGAACTTCAAGGATTCGGGAATTATAACTATGGGGAGGAACAGGTCCATAGTACGGAGGAAGGACTCTACCGGAAAGAATTCCTTATCCCTGAAGGATGGAGGGGACGCCGTATCTTCCTGGCTTTCGAGGGAGTCATGACCGATGCCGAGGTAAAGGTGAACGGCATCCAGGCTGGGCCTGTCCATCAAGGCGCTTTTTATCCGTTCAAATATGATATCACCTCCCTCCTGAAACCTTCCGGGGCAAATCTTCTGGAGGTCCATGTTTGGAAGGAATCATCCAACAAAAGCATAAATGCAGCCGAACGCAAGGCCGATTATTGGATATTCGGGGGAATCTTCCGTCCGGTACTGCTCGAATCCTGTCCTGACTGCTTCATCGACAGGGTAGCTATCGACGCGTCCCATACGGGAGAAATCTCTGCCGATGTGTTCGTCGACAGGGGGCTCTCCACCATGGGGAGTCTGTCTGTTGCGATGAAGATACATGATTCCGATGGAAAGGTTGTAAAAGCCTCATCCCAATTAGGTTTTCCTGGTGACAGCACCAGGATAAGCCTGAAGGTCGAAGGTGTGAAGGCCTGGACGGCTGAGACTCCGAATCTATACAAAGCGGAATTCACCCTCAGGGAAGAAGGCGAAGTCATACACAACTTTTCCCAAACGTTCGGTTTCAGGAAAGTGGAATTGCGAGAAAAGGACGGATTCTACGTGAACGGAGTAAAAATCAGGTTCAAAGGTGTTTGCCGCCATACTTTCTATCCGGAGAGCGGCAGAACCAGCAGTCGCCGGCTCGCCGTGGAGGACGTCCTTCTGATGAAGGAAATGAACATGAATGCCGTAAGGATGAGCCATTATCCCCCAGACAGGTTTTTCCTGGACGTGTGCGACTCCCTGGGCCTGTATGTGATAGACGAATTGGCAGGCTGGGGCGAAGCGTATGACGGCCAGACTGCCCGAACACTTGCATCAGCGATGGTCCGCAGGGACGTGAATCACCCTTGTGTAGTGATGTGGTCAAACGGTAATGAAGGAGGCTTCCCCGTTGAGGCAAGACCGGTATACGGCCTCATCGATATCCAGAAGCGTCAGGTAGTGGAGCCGTTTTCTATTTATGACGGTACGGATACCAGGCATTATCCCGGTTTTGCCTATTCCGAAAAGAGGATAAGGACGGGTGATTATGTTTATATGCCCACGGAGAGCCTACACGGCCTGAACGACGGTGGTCACGGCGCCGGTCTTGACGACTACTGGAACCTCATAATGAACTCCGTCACCGGTGCGGGGATGTTCCTTTGGAATTTTGCCGACGAGGGGGTAGTAAGGACGGACAAGGGGATGGCGGTTGAAGTTTTCATTGACAAATCCCCCGACGGCATCCTTGGTCCGCATCACGAAAAGGAGGCCTCCTTCTATACGATCAAGGAAATATGGTCACCGATACAAATCGAAAAACCTGATTTCAGCTATTTCGACGGTACTTTCTCCGTGTCAAACAGGTATCATTTCACCAACCTTCGCGACTGCAGTTTTACCGGATCGCTTAAAAGTTATCCGTCTCCTCTCGATGTTTCTTCCGTCCTGAAGAGGGAGTTCGCCATCTCGTCTCCCGATGTGGGACCATGTACGGAACGGGCCCTTCTCAAAGCGGACTTACCTGGCAACTGGAGGGATGCCGACGTGCTCAGCATCACCGCATGCGGTCCTGACGGACGTGAGGTATGGACCTGGACATGGCCGATAACTCCAGGAAGCGGGATCTCCGCCAGGGCCCTGCCTTCCGGGAAAGCGCCTTCAGTAAAGGTTGTGGACAAGGGAGGCTTTCTGAAACTGTCTTCTAAGAATTGGTCTTTCCTTGTTGACAAGCAGACAGGGATGGTTTGTGAAGCGCTCCGTAAGGGCAAGAAGGTCAAATTCCCTTCCGGTCCCCGTTTTTACAATTTGGAGGACGAGCCCTTGAGTTTCAGCCATGGACATACCCCGGACGGATATGTGTTCCGGGCCGACTGCGCTGACGGCAGGTTCCTTAAATGGACCGTCTGCGCTGAAGGTTGGCTCAGGCTCGACTATGCATACCGTCTCGATGGGGATTATGCTGTCGCCGGTATCACCTTTGATTATCCGGAGGAGGGAATTAAAGAAGCCGTCCTGCTTGGAGACGGTCCATACCGCGTGTGGAAGAACCGTCTCAAAGGAGTCTCATATGCCATCCATGAAAAGAAATACAACGACACCGTAACGGGTTTAAACTGGGATTATCCGGAATTCAAGGGATATTATTCGAAATTCACGGCACTTTACCTCAAGTGTTCATCCGGTAGCCTTACGATTCTGGGAGAAGGAGAAGGTCAGTATCTCCAACTCTTCAGACCTAAGGATCCCTTGTACAGATATCCCTCGGTCAATCCTGAGATCATGGTAAAATGGCCGGGAATCAGTACGGAATTCCCCGACGGACAGATTTCCATCGTGAATTGCATTCCCGCAATAGGGACCAAATTCTCCCTCCCCGAACAGGAAGGTCCTTCAGGAAAACCTAGCCATTTCGAAGACAATCTGATCAAGGGTACGATATACCTGCACGCGGAATAAGGTTTAAGGTGCAAGCCCTACCCCTTCATCGCAGCCGGCTCCTTTTTTAAACTGAGGCCATGCAAAAGCTTACCAACAACTGGGAGAAAGACAGAACATAGCCCCTTCCTGAATTTTAGGAAAATTTTTCAAAATCTTTCCTTAATTAACGGAAAGTTCATATCTTTGCAAAAACGGATACCATGACCATAAAAGAAACCATCAAATCCCTCATAGCCCTAAAACAGGAGGAAATTCCTGTTTCCTATAACCCTCGCGAAGTTGAACTTCCCATAGATTCCAAGAAGATAATCACCACAGTAGGGGTACGTCGGTGCGGAAAATCCACACTGATGGAACTGTGCATCGAGCGCCTCCTCAAGGCTGGCGTCATCTCCCGTCAAATCGTCTGGATCGGCTTTGACGATGAACGCTTCGAAGGGATGCAGACCTCTGACTTCAACTCCATCCTGGAGGCCTATATGGAGATGTTCCCGGATATCCCCATCAAAGACGTTTACTTCTTCTTCGACGAAATCCAGCGAATCGAAGGGTGGGAGCTCTTCGTGATGCGCTTGTCCAAACACTACAGCAAGCACATCTTCATCTCCGGGAGCAATGCCGATATGCTCTCCGAGGAGCTCAATACCGCCCTTAGGGGCTGGCCGTTGGAGTATAAAGAATATCCACTGTCCTTCAAGGAATACTGCCAGTTTAAAGACATTCCCATGACCAGCCACATGGAGAAAGACTTAGCGCTTCTGCGTTCCTCATTCTATGCTTTTGTCCACGAAGGCGGTTATCCGGAAGTCGTTCTGGAGTCTAGCCGCGTGATGAAGGACAAACTCCTGCAGGGATACTTCAACGCCATGATCTTCCGGGATCTGATTGACCGATACAAACTGTCCAATCCCGAACGTGTCAAATATGTGATCAAACGCCTGATGGCCGGAATGACCAAGCCGGCATCCATCAATGCCATCTACAACGACATGCGCTCCCAGGGCCGTAAAGCCACCAAGGACGATCTGTATGATATTGCCGACAAAACCTGCTCTATCTTCCTGCTTTACAAGGTGACCAAGTTTGACCTGTCCTTCAAGAAGGAAAGCAGTGCTCTTCCCAAATACTATTGCGTAGACAATGGTCTGCGTCAATCAGTTTTGCTGCCTGGTAAGGACGACGATGGAATTCTCTTTGAGAACGTCGTGTTCCTACAGTTGCTCAGGAACCTTCCCGAAGGTCAGAAGATCTGCTATTACCTTGGGAATAAGGAATGTGACTTCGTTATTCAGACCGATACTGATGTAAAGCAACTGATTCAGGTGTGCTGGGACATGAAAGACAAAGACACCCGTGAGCGGGAACTCGGCGGCATCCGTGAAGCTGCCGGCTTAACTGGATGCAAGGACTTGACTATCGTCACGCGCGACAGCGAAGAAGATGTCAAAGATGCACAGGGAATCATCCACATCGTTCCAGCTTGGAAATGGTTTCTGGGGCGGTAAAACCATTCCTGCGACGCTCGCCGGTGTAGAGACTCCCGGCAAGCCTCCGGTGACGTTCCCGCTTTAACTGATTCACTTGAGCGAGGCCTCCGCCTAAAGCCACAGAAGAAGGAGAAGGACCGGGGAGTCCTTCAGCAAGAGCCGCAGGGCGCTCATAGCCTTTTGCATGCGGTAGTCCACGGACTTGGTGGTAATCTGTAATTTTTCCGCGATCTCGGCATAGCTCATACTGCCGAATTTATGCAAGATGATAACCTCTCTCCAGTCATCCGGCAGCCTGCCCAGGGCATCCATCAGCCTGGAAATTAGGTTTTCCTTCTCAAAAGAGTCATTGTCGATGCCGATGGCGTCCGGAACCAGCTCCCAGTACCGGGCTTCCGTCCTTTTCCTCGCCTGCCCGTGTGTAATGCAGGTCATACATCTGTAATATACGGCACGGAACAGGTACGGCGAAAACTGAAGGTCTGGGGACAGGGTCCTCCTCCTCTCCCAGAAATCCACCATGACAGTCTGAACCACATCTTCGGCGTCGTCCTTCTCGACATACCTGCCGGCATAGGCATAAAGGATGGGATAATAGCAGTTGAATATCATTTCGAAAGCGACCTTGTCACCTTCCCTCATAGATTGAAACCATCTGTTTTCAGAATACTCTTTGTCCCTGCCCATACTACAATTATAAAAACAATCTGCCTATTCTCCAATTTTCAATAAAAAAGGAAAGGGAATTTGGGGTGTCGTCCAGATATATTATATAGTAAGAAAATAATTTGGAAAATCGTATTATGGGCTTAAAATCCAGTATTAAGGAACTTCTACCAGCATATCTTGAGGGCAGGACGGATGCAGACCAGACAGAGGCCGTCGAGCGATGGCTCGACGAAAGCGAGGAAAACCGGGCACTTCTCAGGGATGAAGCTGAGGTGCTGCAGATTACGGACACCCTCGATTCCCTGAACAGGGCAGGCCGGCAGACACCTCGGTCTTCGCTTAAAAGGAGGATGCTCAGGAAACAGGCCGGCAGGATCCTTAAATGGGTTGAAGGGATTGCGGCGGCGGCTTTCATCCCGATGGTCATCTTGAGCATATCACTTGCCTCCGGACAGAAAGACGCCATTCAGGACAGCGATATTTCCATAGACACCAACCCTGGCATGATGGCCAGCCTGGTCCTTCCCGACGGCACCAAGGTAAAGCTGAATTCCGGCTCCAAAATCACATATCCTTCTGTCTTCGGGAAAAAGGAGAGGAGGGTCAGTATCGAAGGCGAAGGCTTTTTCGAGGTTTCCAAGAATTCGGATTGTCCCTTCTATGTGACCACACCCCAGGGAACCGAGATCAAGGTAACAGGGACGGCATTCAACGTGGATGCCTATCCGTCAGAGGACTTCATGTCCATCACCCTTGAGGAGGGGAGAGTGGAAGCACTCTATCAAGATGACCGGGGAGAACTCGCAATGAGGACAATCCTTGCCGGGGAAAGGGGTTATTATTCAAAAAAATATGGAATCATGTCCGTGGACCCCGTAGAGGTTGGGGTCTTCACTTCATGGCGCAATGGCAAACTTATATTCCGTTCCACTCCTTTTTCGGATGTTTTCCGGTGCCTGGCTAAAAGGTACGGAGTTCATTTCATCGTCAGGAATCCGAATGTTGTCCGCTATTCATTCACCGGAGAATTGGAAGACCAGAGGCTGGAGAGAGTGCTTGAGTATATCAGTTCCGCTTCCATGATCAAATTCACAGATAAGCGCAGCATAGACGGGAAAGTGAACGATATCGAAGTATATTAGGATATTTATCTAAACCATAGATATTTAATAATATTAACCAAACTATTAATCAAAATCGATTTATGAAGAAACCGATCATTTTATCGAGAGGGGCCAGGCTGGTTCTCTTTCCGCTTTTCTGTTTCGTCCTAAATCTCATCTCGGTGTATGGTCAGGCAAAGACATCCACGGTTACCTTGAATGTCCGGAATGCCACCATAGCATCTGTCATGAAACAGATTGAGGAGCAGACAGGTCTGACCTTCTTCTACGAGAATTCCCGTGTAAACACTTCCAGGAGAGTCTCCATCAATTCATCGAATGAGGATCTGGACAGTTTGCTGGAACGCCTATTCTCCAAAAACAATGTCTCATGTACGGTAATGGATGACAAGATCATCCTTTCCCCCATGCCTTCCAAGGCACCGGTCGCCTCCCAGCAAGGACCCGCAAGAAGGGTAAGCGGAGTCGTGACCGACGCAGACGGCCAGACTCTCCCGGGCGTGGCCGTAATGGTGCCCGGCACCAAAGTCGGGACCACCACCGATTCCGAGGGCCGTTTCGCCCTTGACGTACCCGCAGGGACCCAGATTCTCGAAGCCTCCAGCATCGGCTTCAGGACAATGTCCGTTCCCCTGGATTCAGGAACCGTCTATAACTTCACCATGGAAGATGACGTCGAGCAACTGGAAGAAGCCATCGCCATCGGCTACGGTACGGTGAAGAAGAGCGACCTCACCGGTGCTGTGAGCGGGGTGAACGCCCGACTCTTCAAGGACCAACCTATCAAGCAGACCAGCGAAATCCTCCAGGGCCGTATGGCCGGAGTCGTAGCCCAGAACTATAGCGGAGCCATCGGTGCCGGCCTGAACGTCCGCGTCCGCGGTATCTCCTCCATCAACTTCGGTAACGACCCCCTCTGGGTGGTTGACGGAGTAATCGGCGGCAGCGCACCCAACCCCGACGACATTGAAGCGATCGAGGTCCTCAAGGATGCTTCCTCCACCGCCATCTACGGTTCCCGAGGAGCCAACGGCGTCATCCTCGTAACCACGAAGCAGGGACAGGCGGGAAGGCCCAGGGTCGAGTTCAGCACCCAGGTCGGTGTTTCATCAATAACGAAGAAATACGACCTGATGAATGCATACGAGCAGGCCAAGGCCCTCTCCGAACTCACCTCGTACTCTTTCGATCCGGAAAAGATGGCCGCATGGAAGGCCGGAACCGCTGGTTA
>CACXFP010000100.1 GCA_902766985.1 uncultured Bacteroidia bacterium
AGGTTTTAGGATTCAGTACGCAAGCTTACTCTGCCTTGGGTTCCGCGGGAGCTTCGGCTGCCTCGGGAGCCGCCGGCTGGGCTGCAGGAGCCTCGGCCTTCTTGGCGCGGCTGCGACGGGTGGTCTTCTTCGCGGCCTTGGAAGAACCGGAAGCGAGAGCCGCCTCGTTGAAATCCACAAACTCTATGAGAGCCATCTCGGCTCCGTCACCCTGACGGAATCCGGTGTGCAGCACCCTGAGGTATCCGCCGGGACGGTCCGCAATCTTGGGAGCGATGTTACGGAAGAGTTCGGTAACGGCTTCCTTGTTCTTGAGATAGCTGAAGACGGTCCTCCTCTGGTGGGTGGTGTCTTCCTTGCTCTTGGTCACGAGGGGCTCAAGGTAAGTCTTGAGGGCTTTGGCCTTGGCTACGGTCGTCTGGATCCTCTTGTGGGAAATGAGGGAGACGGACATATTGGCCAACATTGCCTTGCGATGGGAGTCGGTGCGTCCAAGATGATTTACTGACTTATTGTGTCTCATGATTATTCTGACTTTTTCTTAGTTTCGATGTTATACTTGGATACGTCCATTCCGAAGGAAAGGTGCATCTTGGCCACAAGCTGGTCAATCTCGTTGAAGGACTTCTTGCCGAAGTTGCGGAACTTCATGAGTTCGGCCCTGGAGTAGGACACCAGGTCGGCGAAGGTGTCGATCTCGGCGGCCTTCAGGCAGTTGAATGCCCTGACGGAAAGTCCGAGGTCGGCAAGCTTGGTGAGAAGGAGGTGCCTCATCCTGAGGGACTCTTCGTCAAGCTCCTTGGATTCGGTCTCTGGGGCCGAGCCGATCGAAAGCTTCTTGTCGTCGGTGAAGAGATTGAAGTGGTAGATGAGAATGGCGGCTGCGTCCTGGAGGGCGGCGTCGGGGCTGATGGACCCGTCGGTCACAATCTCGAGGTTCAGCTTCTCGTAGTCGGTCTTCTGCTCGACACGCCAGTTCTCAACAGTCCAGTTGACCTTGCGGATAGGGGTGTAGATGGCATCCACGGGAATGGTTCCGATGGGTGTGTTCTCATCCCTCATCTCCTCGGCCGGAACAAATCCGCGGCCTTTGGTAATGGTCAGGACAATCTCAAGTTTCACGTTGGGCTCCATGGAGCAGATATGCTGCTCGGGATTGAGCACCTTGAATGAGGACAGGCTCTTGGAGATGTCCTCTGCCGTGAACTCCTGCTTGTCGCTGATGACGATGTTCGCAGTCTCAGTGTCGACAGTGTCTACCATCCTCTTGAAACGGACCTGCTTGAGGTTGAGGATGATATCCTGCATGCCTTCGATCACGCCCGGGATCGTGGCGAATTCCTGGTCCACTCCCGTGATCTTGATCTGACTGATTGCGAAACCTTCCAGAGAGGCGAGAAGTATCCTGCGGAGGGCGTTGCCGATGGTCTGTCCGTATCCAGGCTCGAGGGGCCTGAACTCGAACCGGCCGACGGTATCGGTGCCTTCGAGCATAATCACCTTGTCCGGTTTCTGAAATGCCAATATTGCCATGTACTTGCTTGTTAGGATGTTGAACGCGTTACTTGGAGTACAGGTCAACGATAAGCTGCTCGTTGATGTTCTCGGGGATATCCTCCCTGGCGGGGATGTTCAGGAACTTGGCGCTGAGGGTGTCGGGATTGAACTCGATCCAGGAGTACTTGGTTGCGCTGGCAACGCTGGCCTGGATGACCTCGAGGCTCTTGGACCTTTCCCTGACAGCGACTACGTCGCCGGGCATGACCCTGGTGGAAGGAATGTGGCAGACCTTCCCGTTGAGGGTGATGTGGGCATGGTTGACGAGCTGCCTGGCCGCGGGGCGGGTAGGGGCTACACCCATACGGTAAACCACGTTGTCCAGACGGGACTCGAGCAGGAAGAGGAGGTTCTCACCCTTCTGTCCGGCCATGCGGGAAGCCTTGTCGTAGGTGTTGTGGAACTGACGCTCCAGGACTCCGTACATATACTTCACCTTCTGCTTCTCCTTGAGCTGGTTGCCATACTCCTTGCTCTTCTTGCGCTTGGAAGCGAGGCCATGCATTCCCGGAGGATAGTTTCTCTTCTCGAAATCCTTGTCAGCCCCATAGATGGGTTCGCCGAACTTGCGGGCGATCTTTGTTGTCGGACCGGTATATCTTGCCATAATTGCAAATACTTTTAAGGATTAAACTTTGCGACGGCCTTTGGGACGGCAGCCGTTGTGGGGCATAGGGGTGATGTCGATGATCTCGGTCACGACGATTCCCGCATTGTTGATGGTCCTGATGGCGGACTCACGTCCTGCACCGGGGCCCTTTACATAGCACTTCACCTTGCGGAGACCTGCGTCGAACGCCGTCTTGGAAGCGTCCTCGGCAGCCATCTGCGCTGCATAGGGAGTGTTCTTCTTGGAGCCTCTGAAGCCGCACTTTCCGGCGGAAGACCAAGAAATCACCTGTCCCTGATTGTTGGTGAGGGAGACGATCACGTTGTTGAAAGTAGAGGAAACATGGGCCTGGCCCATAGCCTCAACCTTTACAACTCTTTTCTTTGCTGTTGTGGTTTTCTTTGCCATGATTCATCTGGATTTACTTGGTTGCTTTCTTCTTGTTGGCAACGGTCTTCTTCCTACCCTTCCTGGTACGGGCGTTGTTCTTGGTGCTCTGACCACGGACGGGAAGGCCGATACGATGACGGATTCCGCGATAGCAGCCTATGTCCATGAGGCGCTTGATGTCCATCTGGACGGATGAACGGAGTTCTCCTTCGATCTTGTACTCCTCATTGATGAGGTTACGGATGAGGGCGATCTGCGCGTCGTTCCATTCTCCGACCTTGATGCTTCTGTCAATACCGCACTTGTCGAGGATTTCCTTCGCCGAGTTGCGGCCGATTCCGAAGATATAGGTGAGTCCTATCTCTCCTCTTTTGTTGTTGGGTAAATCAACACCGGCTATTCTTGCCATAATCTATACTGGTACTTTTTAGTTTGACTAATTAACCCTGGCGCATCTTGAACTTGGGGTTCTTCTTGCAGATCACGTACAGGTGGCCTTTACGCCTCACGATCTTGCAGTCGTCACTGCGCTTCTTGATGGATGTCTTGACTTTCATATGATGATGTTTTTTTATTTATACCTGAAAGATATCCTGCCCTTGGTCAGGTCATAAGGTGAAATCTCAACCTTGACTCTGTCGCCCAGAAGGATATGGATGAAATTCATCCTCATCTTCCCGGAGATATTGCAGAGAAGTACATGACCGTTTTCGAGCTCTACCTTGAACATTGCATTGGGAAGGGTCTCAACGACCGTACCGTCCTGTTCTATCGCTACTTGTTTTGACATAAAATCAATTAATGAATTACACTTTAAAACCTGATATTACCGTCTTTCTCGATATAATCGAATGTGGAAAGGACTTCAGCCTTGCCCTTGCGCACCACGACCGTAAGCTCGTAATGGGCGGAGTTCCTGTGGTCGGCGGTGTGTACGGACCAGCGGTCGCGGTCTATGTACACGCCCCTGCCTCCGGCGCAGATCATCGGCTCGATGCAGATTACAAGTCCGTCGATGAGCCGGGCGCCATGGCCCCTCCTGCCATAGTTGGGGACACCGGGTTCCTCGTGCATCTCCTTTCCCAGGCCGTGGCCTTCAAGCTCGCGGACGACAGAGCATCCGTTGGCTTCGGCGTAGGACTGGACGGCAAATCCGATGTCTCCCGTCCTGTTTCCTACGATGGCGGCCTCGATGCCCTTGTAGAGCGATGCCTTGGTGACATCGAGGAGGTGACGCGTGTCCGCGTCGATCTCGCCCACGGGGAAGGTGTAAGCGGAGTCTCCCTGGTAACCCTTGTACAGGGTGGTGATGTCGGCCGTCACGATGTCGCCTTCCTTGAGGACGTAATCGGACGGGATGCCATGCACGACGACGTCGTTGACCGACGTGCAGATGGCTCCGGGGAAGCCTTCGAAACCAAGGGAACTGGGGATGGCGCCGTGGTCACGGATGAAGGTCTCGGCAACCCGGCTCAACTCTTTGGTCGTAACTCCGGGAGCCACAGCCCTACCAACCTCGGCAAGAGTCTTTGACACGAGAATCGCATTCTCGCGCATGAGCTCTATCTCCTCAGGTGTCTTGGCCTTCAACATCTTTCCAAACAAACTATATCTCAAAGAACTACATTCCAGAGCGGCCGCTCAGGCGTCCTGTCTTCATCAGTCCGTCGTAGTGGCGCATCAACAGATAACTCTCAATCTGCTGGAGCGTGTCAAGGACGACACCCACAAGGATCAGCAGCGAAGTGCCGCCGTAGAAGCTCGCAAACTGGTTGTTGACGCCGCAGATGATGGCGAAAGCCGGGAGGATTGCGACGATGGCCAGGAAAATGGAGCCTGGGAGGGTCACCTTTGACATGATTGAATCCAGATATTCGACAGTCTTCTTGCCGGGCTTTACGCCGGGGATGAAGCCGCCGTTCTTCTTCATGTCCTCAGCCATCATGGTCGGGTTGACGGTGACGGCAGTGTAGAAATAAGTGAAGATGACGACGAGGATGCCGAATATGAAATTGTACCAGAATCCGGTATAATTTCCGAGAGTGGCAGCAAGACCTCTGGTGGCATCCCACCTCGAGAAGAGGATCGGGAAGAGCATCAATGCCTGGGCGAAGATGATGGGCATAACGCCGGCCGCATTGATCTTAAGAGGAATATACTGGCGGACACCACCGTACTGGCGGTTGCCCACGATTCTCTTGGCATACTGCACGGGGACCCTCCTGACGCCCTGAACGAGGGCGATGGTGGCCACGATCACAAGGAACCAGACGATGAGCTCGACGATCAGGATAAGCATACCGCCGTTGGTAGCGGAGAGCTTGGAACCTATTTCAGCGACGAGGGCGTAAGGCAGACGGGCCACGATACCTATCATGATGATGAGGGAGATACCGTTGCCGATGCCGCGGTCCGTGATCCTTTCACCAAGCCACATGACGAACATGGAACCGGCGAGAAGGATGATGGTGGAAATAAGGTTGAACGAGAAGTTGCTCCATCCGAGCTTGTTGACGGCTACGAAAGCCTCGCCCGGGATCTGGCTGTGGATACCTGCGATGTAGGCAGGTCCCTGGATGCAGAGGATGAGGATGGTCAGATACCTGGTGATCTGATTCATCCTGCGGCGGCCGCTCTCCCCTTCCATCTGGAGTTTCCTGAAGTAGGGGACGAACATGCCGAGCAGCTGGACTACGATGGACGCCGAAATGTACGGCATCACACCGAGCGCAAAGATCGAAGCGTTTCCGAATGCACCGCCGGAGAACATGTTCAACAGGCCGACGAGACCGGTCTGGGAGCTGTCCTGCAGCTTGGCGAGCATCGTGGCGTCAATGCCGGGGAGCACGATGAAGCACCCGAGCCTGTACACCAGGATCAAGAGGAGGGTATACACTATCCTCTTCTTGAGCTCTTCGATCTTGAAGATATTCTTTATGGTCTCAATGAATTTCCTCATCTCGAATTAGTCTTCGGTTACGATTGCCTTTCCGCCGGCAGCCTCAATCTTGGAGACGGCGGTCTTGGAGAAAGCATCGGCGGTGATGGTAAGGGCAGCGGTGAGCTCTCCGTTTCCAAGGACCTTCACAAGGTCTGTCTTGGAGGCGAGCCTGGCTTCTACCATATCCTCGAGTCCGAGTTCGGCCTTGCCGAGAGCCTCGGAAAGGGCCTGGAGGGCGGAAACGTTGACCGGCTGGTATTCAACCCTGGTGGGGTTCTTGAATCCGAACTTGGGCAGGCGCCTCTGGAGAGGCATCTGGCCGCCTTCGAAACCGATCTTGTGATGATAGCCGGAGCGGGAAGCGGCACCGTTCATACCACGGGTGGCCGTACCACCTCTGCCGGAACCTTCGCCACGGGCGATTCTCTTCCTGTTCTTGACGGAACCCTTTGCGGGGGTAAGATTTTCAAGTTTCATTTCCTGTCCTCCTGATTAGATTTCCTCAACTTTGACAAGATGCTGTACCTTGGCAAGCTGGCCTAAGGTAACGGGGCATTTCTCAACCTCGACGGTCTCGTTCATCCTGTGGATTCCGAGGGCCTTGAGATTCTCTTTCTGCCTCTTGGTTTCGCCATTCTTGCTGACGATCTGTGTGATTCTGAGCTTTGTCATATCTTCTTCCTCCTATCCGTTGAAAACCTTGCTCATGGGCACACCGCGCAGACCGGCGATGGTGTAAGCGTCCCTCATTTCGCAAAGGGCTGCGACAGTGGCCTTTACAAGGTTGTGAGGGTTGCTGGATCCCTTGCTCTTTGCAAGCACGTTCTGGATACCTGCGCTCTCGAACACGGCACGCATGGCGCCTCCGGCCTTTACACCGGTACCGGGAGCTGCGGGCTTCATGAACACGCGGGAACCTCCGAACTTGGTCTCCTGCTCATGGGGAATGGTTTTGTTGATTACAGGAATCTTGACGAGATTCTTCTTCGCATCTTCGACTCCCTTGGCGATAGCGGCGGTGACCTCATTGGCTTTGCCCAGGCCATAGCCTACCACACCGTTTTCGTCGCCCACGACAACGATCGCGGCGAAACGGAAATGACGGCCTCCCTTGGTGACCTTTGTCACCCTCTGGATGGCGACCAACCTGTCCTTGAGTTCAAGGTCGGATGTCTTTACTCTTTTTACGTTAGTATTTGCCATAGTCTTTCGTTCTAGAAAATGAGACCGGCTTCGCGAGCCGCATCAGCCAGACTTTTAACCCTGCCATGATAGAGGTAGCCTCCACGGTCGAAGCAGACGGTGGTGATACCCTTTTCCTTGGCGCGCTCGGCAATGGCCTTTCCGACGATGGCGGCGGCCTCGATGCCTGTCTTGCCCTTGCACTCTGCCGCAAGAGCCTTGTCGTTGGAAGCAGCTGCTGCAAGCGTTGCTGCCTTATCATCGTCAACTACCTGTACGTAAATCTGCTTGTTGCTCCTGAAGACGACCATACGGGGCCTCTCTGCGGTGCCGTTGACATGCTTGCGGATACGGTAGTGAACCCTTTTCCTTCTTTCTTCTCTACTAAGTGCCATAACGTGTTCCTCCTATTATTTAGCGGCTGCTGTCTTGCCTGCCTTGCGGCGGAGCTGCTCGCCGGCGTACTTGATACCCTTGCCCTTGTAAGGCTCAGGACGACGATATGAACGGATCTTCGCGGCAACCTGGCCGAGAAGCTGACGGTCGTGGCTCTTGAGGACGAGGAGGGGATCTTCACCCTTCTTGACCTGGGGAGCTTCTGCAGTCACCTCGGGAGCGAGGCGAAGCTTGATATCATGGGAATATCCGAGGGACATGGTGATCATCTGGCCCTCGACGGACACACGATAACCAACGCCCACGAACTGCTGCCTGATTTCGAAGCCTTCGGACACGCCTTTCACCATGTTGGCTACGAGAGCGCGATAGAGTCCGTGCATGGAACGGAACCTGGGGGCGTCGCTGGGACGTTCAAACTTGATTTCATTATCCTCAATGGTGACCTTGATGGCGGGATCCACCTTCTGGCTCATTTCTCCAAGAGGGCCTTTAACCTTCACCACGTTACCGTCGAGGAGCTCAACGCTCACCTTGGCCGGAAGGTTTACAGGCATTTTACCTATTCTTGACATTATTCGTGTGTTTTAAATTAATAAACATAGCACAGTACCTCGCCGCCGACGTTGAGCTCCCTGGCTTTCTTCTCGGTGACGACACCCTTGGAAGTGGAAAGGACCGCGATTCCGAGGCCGTTCAGGACCCTGGGAAGGTTCTCCACATCGACATACCTCCTCATACCGGGAGTGGAAACGCGCTGGATCTTCTTGATAGCGGCCACCTTGGACTGGGGATGGTACTTGAGGGCGATCTTGATGGTGTCATAGGGGGTACCCTCGACTACCTTGTAGCTGAGGATGTAACCCTCTTCGCAAAGGATCTTCGTGATGGCCACCTTCAGCTTGGAAGACGGGATCTCGACGATCTTCTTACCTGCGAGGTAAGCGTTGCGAATCCTGGTCAGAAAATCTGCAATTGGATCAGTCATTTTGTTTGTCTTTTAACGAACCGGCGCCGTAGCGCCCGATATCCGATTGTTATAAATTGATAATAATAGATGTATTCACTACCAGCTGGCTTTCTTTACGCCGGGGATGAGGCCGTTGGAGGCCATTTCGCGGAACTGGATACGGCTGAGGCCGAATGCCCTCATATATCCCTTGGGGCGGCCGGTGAGGGAGCAGCGGTTGTGGAGACGGACCGGAGACGAATTCTTGGGGAGCTTGTCGAGGGCTGCCCAGTCGCCGGCTTCCTTCAAAGCCTTCCTCTTCTCAGCGTATTTAGCAACAAGTTTCGCACGCTTTACCTCGCGGGCTTTCATTGATTCTTTTGCCATCTTATACCTGTTTAGTTATTATGTTTCTTGAAAGGCAGACCGAACTCCTTGAGGAGGGCGTAAGCTTCCTCGTCGGTATTTGCGGTGGTCACGAAAGTAACCTCGATACCGTGGATCCTGGGGTTCTTGTCGATGTCGATCTCAGGGAAAATAAGCTGCTCCTTGAGGCCGAGGGTGTAGTTGCCGCGACCGTCAAGTTTCTCCGCTATACCGTTGAAGTCACGGATACGGGGAAGGGAAACGCGGATGAGCCTCTCGAGGAACTCATACATCTTGGTAGCACGGAGGGTCACCTTGGTTCCGATGGGCATGCCCCTACGGAGCTTGAAGTTGGAAACGTCCTTGGTGGAAGTGGTGAGGACGGCCTTCTGTCCGGCGATCTTGCTGAGCTCTTCGGCTGCTTCCTCTACAATCTTCCTGTCCTGGGTGGCGTCGCCGACGCCTTCGTTGAGGGTAATCTTCACGAGCCTGGGCACCTGCATTACAGTCGTGTAGTTGAACTGCTTCATGAGCTTGGGCACGATCTCCTCCTTGTAAACCTTCTTGAGGGTAGGTACATATCCCTTGGGGAGGGCTACGCTCACCGCGGGAGTGTTATTTGCTTTCTTTGCCATGGTTACTTGATCTCCTGTCCTGATTTTTTAGCATAACGGATCTTCTTTCCGTCCACAACCTTATGGCCGACCCTGGTGGGAACGGGCTTCGCAGCCGTGCTCTGGTCGGGATCGAGAAGGTTTACGTTGGAAATATGGATGCTGGCCTCTCTCTTGATGATGCCGCCCTGGGGCGCCTTGGCATTGGGCTTGGTGTGCCTGCTTACCATGTTGACACCCTCGACGATCACGCGATCCTCGTCGCGGAGCACCTCGAGTACCTTTCCGGTCTTGCCCTTGTCATTGCCGGCGTTCACAAACACCGTGTCACCTTTCTTGATATTGAATTTTTTCATGATGCGTGAATATTAAAGGACCTCCGGGGCCAGTGAGACGATTTTCATGTAGTTCTCGCGGAGCTCACGGGCGACGGGTCCGAAGATACGGGTCCCGCGGAGTTCTCCTGCGGCGTTCAGAAGGACGCATGCATTGTCGTCGAAACGGATATATGAACCGTCGGGACGGCGGATTTCCTTCTTGGTGCGCACAATGACAGCCCTGGAGACGGTGCCCTTCTTGGCATCGCCGCCGGAGATGGCGCTCTTCACGGCTACGACGATCGTATCGCCGACAGTCGCATAACGATGGTGGGTACCTCCAAGTACGCGGATGCAGAGGACTTCCTTAGCACCGCTGTTGTCGGCCACCAGTAAACGTGATTCTTGCTGTATCATGATGTTACTTTGCTTTTTCTACGATTTCAACCAATCTCCACCTCTTGGTCTTGCTGAGGGGGCGGGTCTCCATGATGCGGACCTTGTCGCCTTCGTTGCACTCGTTCTTCTCATCCTGGGCTACGAACTTGTTCGTCCTGGTGATGAACTTGCCATAAAGGGGATGCTCCTTGCGGGTCTCGACGGCGACGATGATGGTCTTGTCATTCTTGTTGCTGACGACCACGCCGATTCTTTCCTTGCGAAGATTTCTTTCCATATGGGGGTCTCTTTATTTCTGTTCTTTTTCTTTCTGGGCGAGGATGGTGATCATCCTGGCGATATCCTTGCGGCTCTTCTTGATCTTGGAGGTGTCCTCCAGGGGAGAGACGGCGTGATTCATCTTCATCGATTCGAGGTTCTTCCTCTCAACAATGATGCGGTCCTTGAGGTCGGCGACGGACATTTCGCGAATTTCAGTCGTTTTCATTCTCTTGATGCATTGACATTATTCAACATAATCCCTGCGCACGACGAACTTCGTGGCAATGGGAAGCTTGTTGGCTGCGAGCCTCATGGCCTCTTTCGCAACCTCCAGGGACACGCCCTCGGCCTCGATAAGGATACGGCCGGGAGTAACGGGAGCGACGAATCCGTAGGGATCGCCCTTACCCTTACCCATACGGGTATCGAGAGGCTTCTTGGTGACCGGCTTGACAGGGAATATCCTGATCCATATCTGACCTTCACGGTTCATACGGCGGGACAGAGCCTGACGGGCAGCCTCGATCTGCTGCTGGGTGAGCCAGCAATTCTCAAGGGTCTTAAGTCCGAAAGAACCGAACGCAAGCTGGTTGCCCCTCTGGGCCATACCCTTCATGCGATTCTTTTGTTCCCTTCTGTACTTTGTTTTCTTAGGTTGTAACATCGCTGTGTGCTTTAAATATATTTCCTAATTTATAAGCAATTGAGTATCAGTCAATTGGGTAAACTTCCCCTCAATTTTGGACTGCAAAGTTAGTAAAAAACATTTGATTCACAACTTTTTCTGAAAAATTTTTTATCTTTTTCGACACGGGTTTTTGATGGTCAACT
>CACXFP010000101.1 GCA_902766985.1 uncultured Bacteroidia bacterium
CCTGTTCTTCTTCGACTCATATCCCGAGGAGAACACCACCCTGAAAGAAGAGTTCTTCGCCACCCAGACCGGGACATACACCGCTCCGGTGGTGACGGTCGAGTCCCTCTACGCCCCCCACTACCGCGCCAACGGCCCCTTCGCCGGAGAATTGACGGTTGAATAAGGGTCTGATTCCCCCTCCTCCATCCATACGGATAATCGACAAAAAACGGCCGGGGCATTCCGCTCCGGCCGTTGACATACTGGGATCGGGTCTCCGTTACTGTCCCTGACGGGCTTCAGCTTCGGCAGCCTTCACCATGTTTTCGTTGGCGTAAACGTAGATCTCGACGCGACGGTTCTGGGCACGTCCCTCGGCTGTGTCATTGGAAGCGACAGGCTCGTTGAAGGACTTGCCCTCGGTAACGATCCTCTTGGCCGCGATTCCGCTGTTCTTCAGATAGTCGCCTACGGCATTCGCCCTCTGGCCGGAAAGACGGGTGTTGACTTCGGCAGATCCGGTGTTGTCGGTGTGGCCGAATACGGCGATGTCGGTGTCGGGAAGATCCCTCATCTCTGCCGCGAACTTCGTCAGATCGTCCTTGGAGGCCTGAGAAAGGTCGTATTTGCCAGTCTTGAAGAGGATACCGCTGTCGAAAGTGACCTTGATGGCCTCGAGGCCGTTATTGTCGGTGACAGTTTCGACATTCGCGTTTTCAAGGGCAGCCTGCATTTCTTCAGCCTTCTTATCCATCTTCTTGCCGATGATTACGCCGGTCCCGGCTCCAACGGCTCCGCCGATAGCGGCACCGATGGCTGCGCCTTTGCCGTCATGGCCGATGAGGGCTCCTATAGCAGCACCCAGGGCTGCACCGCCGCCGGCTCCGACAGCAGCACCCTTGCCGGTGTTGGACATGGAAGAGCAACCGGAAAGGATAACGGCTGCACACATAAAGGAAACTAAGATCTTTTTCATAATATGGTTGGATTGGTATTTCAATATCTGTTGAGAGGACGGCCGCTCGTCATCATATGGACTTTCTTCCTGACATCCTCGAGCACGGCCTCGTATTCTGCCTTACCATCTTCGCTTACGCCCTCAACGACAGGTATATGGGTCGAAACGGCAGTAAGTACGGTGTCGATCAGTTCCACGATATCCAGCATGTCTTTCTGCACGAATCCGCGGGAGGTAATGGCAGGGGTTCCGATACGGATACCCGAGGTCTTGAACGGAGTGCGGCTGTCGAAAGGGACCATGTTCTTGTTGACGGTGATGTCGGCTTTCACAAGTTCCTTCTCGGCCATCCTGCCGGTCACTTCGGGGAAGCGGGTCCTCAGGTCGATGAGCATGAGGTGGTTGTCAGTACCTCCGGAGACAACTTTGTACCCCTTGTCAATGAAGGCCTTGCACATTGCCTGGGCATTGGCTGCGACCTGGGCCTGGTATTCCTTGAATTCAGGCTGGAGAGCCTCGTAGAATGCCACGGCCTTGGCCGCGATGACATGCTCGAGCGGTCCGCCCTGGATGCCGGGGAACACGCTGGAGTTGAGGATGGCGCTCATTTTCTTGATTTCTCCCTTGGGGGTCCTCAAACCCCATGGATTGTCGAAATCCTTGCCCATGAGTATGACTCCGCCGCGGGGACCGCGGAGCGTCTTATGGGTGGTGGATGTAACGATATGGGCATATTTGACGGGATTCTTGAGGAGTCCGGCGGCAATCAGGCCGGCAGTGTGCGCCATGTCTATCCAGAGGATGGCGCCGACCTCGTCGGCGATCTTGCGCATGCGCTCGTAGTCCCACTCACGGGAATAGGCCGAAGCTCCTCCGATGATCAGCTTGGGACGGACTTCCTTCGCAGTCTTTTCCATCGCATCGTAGTCGATCATGCCTGTTTCCGGGTCAAGACCGTAGGAATAGCACTTATAGAGGATTCCGGAAGCGTTCACGGGCGAACCATGTGTAAGGTGACCTCCCTGGCTGAGATCCAGGCCCATGAAGGTATCACCCGGCTTCAGGCAGGCCATGGTGACCGCCATGTTGGCCTGGGCGCCGGAATGGGGCTGGACGTTGGCATATTCGGCATCATAGAGCTTGCAGAGCCTGTCGATTGCGATCTGCTCGATCTGGTCCACCACCTCGCATCCACCGTAGTATCTCTTTCCGGGATACCCTTCGGCATATTTGTTTGTACAGACGGACCCCATCGCCTCCATCACCTGGTTGCTGACATAATTCTCCGATGCGATCAGTTCGAGACCGGAGGTCTGCCTGTCGCGTTCCTTGTTGATAAGATCAAAGATCTGTAAATCCTGCTTCATTTGTTTAAGTGTTATGGCCCCGCCGTTGACAACGGAACAAACAAATATAGCCATTTTTCCTTTTTTCGACTAACTTTGCGGAAATATTTCAGATGAAAGACCGCAAACTCCTTAATGTAGAACTCAGAAGGATTACTCCGGAACAGTATAGGGCACGGGAAGCCTCTGGCCTTGTGATCGTGCTGGACAACGTAAGGAGCGCCCTGAACGTCGGTTCCGCCTTCCGCACGGCCGACGCATTCGGGGTGGACAGGATCATGCTTTGCGGCATCTGTGCAGTGCCTCCGTCCGCGGAAATCCACAAGTCCGCCCTCGGAGCGGAGGACAGCGTCCCATGGGAGCATTCCGACAGCGCCCATGAAACCGTACTCAGGCTCAAGGAGGAAGGTTACACCATGATCAGCGTTGAGCAGACCGTCCATTCAGTCAAACTGGATGGATTCACCCCGGAAAAAGGGCGTAAATACGCCATTGTCTTCGGCAACGAAGTCGAAGGCGTCGGCCAGGATGTGGTCGACGCCTCTGATATGGCTCTCGAAGTGCCTCAGAGCGGCATCAAGCATTCGCTAAACGTATCCGTCTGCATTGGAGTCGTGCTCTGGCACTTCCGCCTGAAACTCACCTGAGCG
>CACXFP010000102.1 GCA_902766985.1 uncultured Bacteroidia bacterium
CGCCCATTGGAAGTATCTACGGCCAGGCAGCGGACAGAATCAGTCCCGAAGTCTATCCCCAAAACGATTTTTCCATCCATGGCAATTAACGAATCCTATTACTTTTCTGAAGAAAGCCTGAATGTCCCGAAGCGCTCCGGGTTGTGGTTGTCTGCGACCCCGACGGGGTGCCAGCTCCAGCCTGCGTTCAACGGTTTCCCGTTGAAATGGAAGAGGTTATAGCGACCGAGGAACAGCCTGAGTTCGTCTCCGGGACGGGGAGTCACCTCCTCTTTTCCGAGCAGGTCGGCAAACCCTTTCCAAGGGAACTTGATTTCGGCTGTCCATCCCTTTGAGACTACCGAAGCATCATTGATCTTCCCGTCAACCTTGACGGCTACCTCCAGACCCGGAAAATCCCAGTTCCTGTATACCCACCTGAGCCCCCTCGGATTGATCCCGGTCCAGAAGTGCTCATCCTGCCTGTCGAAATTGCCTCCGAAACTGACGGCTCCGCTATCGAGGATATCGAACCTTTCCTTTGCGAAATAGGGATTTCCGGAAACAAGCTTACCGGTCTTGTCAAAACGGGGATATGCATCCCGCCAGAGGTAAAACACCTCATAAATGACCCCCAAAGCGTTAAGTTCCAATTCATAATATGTGTCAGGACCGGCTATGAACACCTCGAGGTCGTTCTCTACCCATAGCAGGCTGTCCCTTTTTGTCAGCGTTGCAGCGGGGAAAGGCTCCTCAACCCAGAAACCTGCATAAAGGGCTTCGTCATCCCAGAGCAGTGCTGCCCTGGTGTCATAGATTCCCGGAGTTCCGCCGACCGCGTCGACAAAACGGGGGGATTTCTCCGCATTCTTCCAGACATCCTTATCCAAACAGCCGTCCACCGCCAACGGGCCGGCGATTCTCTTTATCTGATACTCTTCCATTTAAATATTAATTATTCAAAATATCTTCTGACAGTCTCGCAATCTTGCCGAGCCAGAGGGCATCCACCTCATCAAACGTGTCCAGGGACTCGCTGTCGATATCCAGGACCCCGATGACCTCCCGCCCGGAAAAGAGCGGCACAACGATCTCCGAACGGGAAAGGCTGCTGCAGGCGATATGGCCGGGAAACTTCTCGACGTCAGGGACTATTATCGTCCGCGCCTCGGCCCATGCAGTGCCGCAGACACCCTTCCCCTTCCTGATGAGTTCGCAGGCAGGCGGACCGCTATAAGGGCCGAGGACGAGATTCCCGTCCTTTACAAGATAGTACCCGACCCAGAGGAAACCCATGGCCGACAATATTCCGGCCGAAATCTCACCGAGATCCTTCATTGTTACGGCCTTTTCCAGAATGGCACCGTAAACCTTTTCTTTTTCTGACCTTTCCATCTCTATAAATTCATTCCCGAGAGGGTTATCTCAGGGGAAGTTCCCCTTGCATCAAAGGAGTCCCAGCTAACGTCTACGGTGCGGGATTCTCCAGGGAGAAGGGAAAAATAATTGTCTGAATAGTTTACGGGGAGGATTTCATCACCGTCAGCCCCCTTCAAGGTAAGCCTGAGCAGGAGGGCAGGGGTCTTCCCCGTATTCTTGAGGGTCACCACGGCCGATTCACCGGAGAACTCCACCGTCTTTTTCACCTTGGCTGCAGGAAGTGAACGGACAGCGCGGAGGTCTCCGTATTCCCGTCCCTGGATATAGAAATTGTCGGACAGGATGTTCCCGGAGGAATCCTTGAGGATGAGTTTCACATAATAGACCGGGATGTCTGCGCCGGGTGCCTTCAGATTCATGCAGGGGATGTTTGAATCCTCTGCGGACGTCACGGTCGCTTCCTGGGAAGACAGGAGTTTTCCGGTATAGTCGTAAACCTTAGCGACAGCCCTGAGAGCGTCCCTCCTGCCTGCGCAGACATTCACCACCTCAACGTCGAAAGTAGATGCATTCAACTGTATATGAAGCGGTTCACAAGCTTTTTTCACTCCGAAGAAGGCGCCGGTAGGCTCGAAATAATAGTCATATGTACACCATGTCATTGAAGGCCAGCACGAATGGGACATCCATATCAGGAGTCCCATCCTGTCCTTGCTCCCGGACTCATACATGGCCCTGTATCCATCATAATTCACCCACTGTGCAAGTGAAGTGAATTCCTCGGCCGAGGCGGACTCTCCGAAAGCATTGCTGATGATTTCATTGAAAGACCGGGCACCTTGGGCGCCCTCAAGGGTATAATCGTGCTTCCCCCAAAGGTCGTTCTGAGGCCACAGATGCTCGGGAGCCATCATCCTTGAGAGGCTTTCATATGTAGGGACGTTGGGCATGCCTCTCTCCGAATGAAGCTTGCCGCTCTGATGCTCGAAATAGAACTTCGGAGTCATCGCCCTGTAGGGCCCGTGACCGCTTACGCATCCGTCGGCTGAACTTGAGATATACGGGATGCCGGGATGGAGGGCGGATACGACCTCGTTCCTGAGATTGTCATCGATGGTTTTCGGGGGGAATCCCTCGTTCCTGCCGCAATAGATAGCGATGCTCGGATGGCGGCGTATGCGCAGGACATAGTCCCGTGCATTTTCGCAGAACATATCCTCATAATACGGATCCGGACCGTCAGCCGGGTTTGCCAGCCAGAAATCCTGCCACACCATGATCCCGCTCCGGTCGCAGGCCTCGTAAAACTCCTCGTCGCCTATCTGTCCCACCCAATTTCGGATCATATTGTAGTTCATCTGCCTGTGGTAATCCACCGCAATGGAGTACTCCCGTCCCCTGAATCTCAGGTTGTGCTCTCCAAAGCCCCAGTTGCCGCCAAGGGGAATGAACCTCCTGCCGTTTACGTACAACCGGAGGGCTGTATCCATGCCATCCCAGGTTACCTCACGGATTCCGGCCTTATAAGTGACACTGTCCACGCTCCTGCCGCCGGCCCGGACTTCGAACCCGGCATCATAGAGATAGGGGTCGCCATAGCCATTGGGCCACCAGAGTTCCATATCCTGGTCACGCAGGGATGGGAATTCTTCAGGAGAGAATCTTATCTCTCCGCAGGAGCCGGCCTCAACCACCTTCGAGAACGTCCTGTCCCCTATCCATCCGACGACTTCGAAATCGCGCCCGGCGAAATCGCTGCCGTCAACGATTACGGAAGCCGTCACGGAAGCCTTCCCGTCACGGGAAAGTTTGGTTGTGACCAAAGGGTCGGAAAGCCGCACTTCCTTGACCGGAGACAGGTAGACATCGTTCCAAATACCGGAATTCCTGCCTCTGACCGTGGTAATCCAGTCCCAACCGATCGAAGCATGATATGTGGGATTATCGGCTCCGAGGATACCGCCGTTGAGACCGGTGGTAAGGGCCGTCTTCTCCTTGACAGCTCCGAAATGGCTGTTGCAGATAATCTTCACGGCCAACACATTGTGTTCTTCGAGCACAACCCTCGCCCGGCTCCTGGTGAAGGCCCCTTCCACGAAATCCACATTCTTGCCGTTCACCCAAACTTCAGCCTTCCAGTTGATTCCGTCAAGGCAGAGAAAGAACTCCTTTCCCACATTCTCCGGAGCGGCATCGAACTCCCTCCTGTACCAGAAATTCCCATTAAAGAAGGACTCGGAAATCTTGTTCACGTTATCATCAAAGTTGGGATCGGGAACGGCCCCTGCATTGACGTAGCTCATAAGGACCGTCGCAGGAACAGTTGCGGTAAGCCAGCCGTCCGGGAAATAATCTCCTGACGAGATTCTTTCCCCGCCTGGCATCACCTCCGAAGCTCTTTGGACCTTCCAGTCCCCTCCGTCAAGGGAGATGTTCCCGTTTTCCAGGACGGGAGAGGGAACGGGTTCAGGGACAAGTCCGCCCCTGCCCCACACTTCAAGTTCCGTCATCGAATAACGGGCTCCCGAAGGAGTGCCCCCGGACATCGAAATGCGGACATAACGGCCTGTACCACTGCATTTCAGATCTTCGGTTTCGGAATAGTCCTTGCCGGGAACGGAGATCTCCCTCCAGCTGTTCCCGTCCTCGGAGACCTCTATTTTCCTGATGCGGGGCCTTTCAATCCACCTGAGGACGATACGGTCTATATCCGCAACGGTACCAAGGTCGGCCATGACCCACTCATCATCTATTCCGGCGCTCCTCCAGACACTGGAGAACCTGTAAGACGGAAGCATGTCGAACAGCCTCCTACCGTTCCGGTAGAAATACACTTCAGTAACCCTCCAAGTGACGGCGCCCTTCATCCGGAGCCTTATCCGGGCATTATCTACGCCGCCCGGATTGTCAAGCCTGAATCCGAGCCTGATCCTCCTTCCCGGCATCCTCTCCGCCGCAGTCTGCTTATTGGGATCCGTATGCATAGGCCCACGCAGCCCACGGCCGGGAAGCTCATCACCCGAAATGCTTCCAAGGATGTCCGTCCGTCCATCCTCTCCGGCAGATTCCAGGCTGAATCTCCAGGAGCCGTCAGAATCACTCTCCCGATAAACGGCCTCGCATGCCACGGCCACGCTGTCGGCCCTGAGCAGATACCCGCTCCACCGATAATCCAGCCACGTATCCTCTCCTTCCAGGACGTTTCGGGAATACTCTCCCCCGTCGATGGCAGATTCCCTGTCTTTCTTGTCAACCGGGCCCTGGGGGGTAAACACTTCAAGGGAAGACACCTCTCCGTTGCATATGATACCATCGGTAAGAAGCTGCCCGGTGAGGTTATAGTCAAAATCCGAAGATGTCGAAACGATCCTGTTCAGGGCAAGGTTCCTCCTCGCCCCGTCACGGACCATCCGTGGGGCGAAAGATTCGTCCGGATTGCCGGGATAGACACCGATCCCACGGGAAATGGCGCCCTTGCGCCCGTCCGGAACGGAAAATGACGTCAACGATGCGGCCAATAACGCCGAAACGGCTAAGAAACGATAGAATGTCATATTCTTGGTGATTAGTCCTGCAATATACAAAACATCGGAATACGAAAAAAGGCCAGCGAGAGCTGACCTTTGACGTGCGCGGGAACAGAGTCGAACTGTCATGCCAGTAATAGGCACTACCTCCTGAGAGTAGCGCGTCTACCAATTTCGCCACCCGCGCAGGATTGGAATGCAAAGATACGAATAGAAAATCAATTTGCAAATAGGAACCAACCATTAAATCACAACATCGTAACTTATCGTCCGCTTCCAATCCGAAACGTTGAACGTCACTCCTGTACGGGAATAATCAATCTCCATCACTATATCTTCCAAGTCAGGACGGGACCAGTCGTATCCACTCTCCGCGATGAACTCCCCTACAGCAAACGACCTGAGCACGTCCGGATCATCCCGTATCTCCAACATCATAGAATCATCCATCTGCCTTGGCACACAGCACACGAATTCCATCTCCTCCGACACCCTGTCCGTGAAGGAAAACGCCCCCCTGGCAGGCCTGCCCTCCAAATCATATCCGCATACTCCGCCCCTCAGGGCCAATCTCCAGGTGAACCTCCGTATTCCATCATCGGTCTTGACTTTCAACGTTATCTTGCAATAATTCTTGTGCAGAGTCACGGTATCCTTCGCATGCATGCTTTCTGCCGATATGGTCCGGCTGCACATATACACCGGCGGACACTGGCTGCCTTCCCTCACATAAAACCCCTCTCCAGGTCTGAAGCAACCGCCGTCACCGCTGTATGCATTCAGCCTGAGCGTCCCGCGAGGCACATCCGTGCTGTATACCCCCGACTTCCTGACAGTATCCACCAGCACCGTCTCACCGGCATCGAGGGTTATCACGGCGGGAAGATGCCTGTCCGTAAAAAACAGGTCGAGCCTGCACGGGCAGTCGTCCCTGGCCTCCTTGACGCTGCAGGAAACCATGACAAGGAAAAGGACGGCCAAAGGGACGGCCTGTATGATTCTTTCAGAAGACATAGGTGAGAGCCATTACCAACTCGCTGGGCAGGAGGAAGAATTTCTTCCCTGAATCTATGGTAACCCCGCACACGGGGCAATCGTAGGTAGAGAATGAGTCGTATCCGGCCCACATTCCTAAACCGAATTCAAGATTCAGGTGCTTACGGAGCATATAAGTGTAGCCCGCCCCCAAAACGCCTCCGAACCTGTCTCCTTCCGAAGTCTCGCGGGACAGCATCCCGCCCTGGTTATACTCCTGGAACTGCGCCTTCGCAGCAAACCACCAGCCTGAAAAGACGTGCCAGGGCCAATAACGCAAGCCGGCGGATATCACGAACTGACGGTTCTGCATCTGCTTTTCGGCATCTCCTTTATTAAAAGAGAAGGGGTTGTATTTGGCCCCGGCCTCCAGGCTCCAGTGCCTGGCAGCAGACCTTGAATAAGATATGTTCATGGTGCCGAGCATCGCATAATCGGCAATATTGGTTGAAAGGGCCGAGTCCTGCGACATCCCTCTCAGCGACGGAAACATCATCATGGCCACAAACAGGCCGGCGAATAACAATCTTTTCATTAGTGTATCAGTTATATCTGGAAAATACCTGGTCAATGGTTGTCTTACGGTCCGGGAAAAGGTTGATGAGGCGTTCATGCAGCTGCATCCTTCCATGGACATCAGCGTCAAGGGCCGAGAAGATTTCAGACCTCGTCATCCCCCGTTCCGCCAGATAGGTTAGGATCTGCGGGTGGAACCAGAACGAGGTGCCGAAATTCGGGATGTTCCCTCCGTACCTTTCCTGGAACATCATGGCTTCCATGAAATAGGCCCACATCTCTCCTATCTCGCAATACCCTGCATCTGATTCGTTTCCGTCTCCATAATCCACATCTCCGGAAGATACGAACGACTTTATCATATATCTGATGATATGGTTCCAGTAGTCTGTCCCCACCTTCGAGAAATGGCTTGCATGTGCCATCTCGTGCACTGTCAGGGCATAGAGGGAGGCATAGTCTCCGGCCCCTTTGGTCCCGATGGTAATGTCCGGAAGGAACAGTTGCACGAGGGGAGCATACTGGCCGAGGAAATCCTGCACCAGGGAATCCGAGAGGAAGGCGCCATGGTGCATCATCACCGAGCTTGAGAACTTCATTCCCTTGAAAATCCATATCCTCAGGTTTGACGGTGGAGTCATGATGTCCATGTCGTTCTCGGAGCATCTTTCGAAATAGTCATATGCGGCATTGTTCACCACGCACCGCCGGAAGAGCTTGGACTCCGAGTCCTTGGTCACATTATAGCTGACCCCTTCCGGCGTCCCCCTGCCGAGGGTGGACATGGATGCCGGGACAAGGACAAGGTTGAAGCCTATGGCAAATCCTTTCTTGTTCTTGAATACCAGACGGTAGCGAAGCTTGGAAGAATAGGATTTGGGAATCGAGTAATATCCGTCCCTGTCGGTATATGCGGAGGAGAATTTGACAAAGGAGTTGCACAATACCTTCACTCCTGCGACACCGAAAGGTTTCCCCCCGTTGGCCCTGTCATCTTCTATTGTTATCCGACCCTCCGGATGCACCTTGGCACCTTTTGTCTCAGGCAGATACAGGGACTCGTTCCCGGTTATCCGGAAAGCCTCTTTCTCCACAGCCTTCCAGTCGATCCCATCAGGCCCCTTCGTGCTTTCCTCGTCCGGGATGTAGCAGTCGTCAAGGATCTCATATCTGATCCCTTCGGGGAACTTCGTGCCTGACGGGACCACGGTGTACTGCCAGGTGATGTCATCGTCGTCAATATCAGGGTCATGGTAATAATCCCCTTCCTGCAGGATCGCATAATCTACCGGATGGTCAATGAGTTCCAGGCCCGCTGCCACAAGAGCCTTGTACTGTCCGTCGTTTTCAGGGAGGAACCGGACATATACATTGGTCGGACGGAGGTCCAGGTATCCGGCTTTCGTGGGATATAGGCTGGCAAGGGCTTTGGTGATGTTCTTCACCGAATACGGGTCTTCGAGTTTTTCGCCCAGGATGATCTCCTCATGGCCGACAAGATCCGCTGAGGAAACTCCATCCCCGTAGGGATCTTCATAGAAGACCTCATCCTTGCATGAGCATAGCAGGGTCATGGACGCTGCCAGGAGGATAAGTTGTCTTTTCATGTCTTTCATAGTTTTAGGCAAAGGTACTACAGGTTATCCGTGTGAAAAAACCGTACACGGATAAATACGAAAAAAGGCCTCCGGACGCTGCCGATGGCCTTTTTCATCCCCCTCTTTTCCGGGGAAGGAGGGCGATTCTCCGTGGAAGGCTAGAAGAAGTTTACAGTCTTCTGCTCGATATAGGACATTATGCTGTTGGCAAGACGGCTCACGCCGAAGCGGAAAAGGGTCCTGTCCAGCCATTCTTCCCCAAGTATGGATGAGACGATGGAATAATATCCTACCGCATCCATGGCGTTGGATATTCCTCCGGCGGCCTTGAATCCCACCCTGTGCCCGGTCTTCTCGCAGAACCTTGCAATGCATTCGCACATGACGACGGCGGCGGCGGGGGTCGCATTTACATCCACCTTGCCTGTCGAAGTCTTGATAAAGTCCGCACCTTCCTCCATGGCCAGGAAAGAAGCGTCGGCGATCCTCTGGGGAGTGACCAGCAGTCCGGT
Source organism: uncultured Bacteroidia bacterium (assembly GCA_902766985.1). Lineage (GTDB taxonomy): Bacteria > Bacteroidota > Bacteroidia > Bacteroidales > UBA932 > Cryptobacteroides. Next base: position 8,548 of record CACXFP010000102.1, read on the forward strand.
CTCAAGTATCACCTTCAGGACTACCGGGCGTCCGGCTTTGGCGGCTGCGGTGTCGACAGCGCTCCGCATCGCACGGATTTCCGCACGGGCAGAATCATAGTCTCCTGCAAGGAAAGAATTGAGAGCAAGGACGATGTCAACTTCGTCAGCGCCATTTTCAACTGCGAGTTCGCATTCCCTGACCTTTACCTCGGGAAAACTCTGGGCGGAGGGGAAGCAGCTCGCCACCGTCGTGACGTGAAGGGCGGGATCTACCCGGGAATCCCTTACGAGGGACGCGAAATTGGGATATACGCAAACAGACGCGGGGCAGGGATATGACGGGAATTCCGATTTCAGGGCATTGACTTTCCCGACAAGTTTGGACACGCTCTCGGGAGTGTCATTGGGGCGCAAGGTAGTGATGTCCATAAAGGAGAAACACTGCATGAGCACCTTGGGGGAAATCACGCTTTCAACATTCTTTGAAAGAACTTCAATCTTGCGGCTGATTGCCTGTTCATCAGGGTAATAGCCATATTTTTCGAAAAGTTGTGACATAATATCTGAATTATCCTCTAATCTGAATATTGAACCCCTCGTCGGAGAGAGGCCTGACAAGTCCGCCCATCTGCTCCTCCGTAAATTTCTCCAGCCCCTGCATCGGCGCCGGCCTGTCGAGGGTATATACCATTATCTCCCTGGGCTTCAGCTCCCTGACGAGTTCCATCCAGCCTTCCAGGACTTCCCTGGATGAAGAATCGAAATCCTTGCTCCTGAGGAACATGGTCTGAAGCACGAAATCACCGTCAAACCGCTTCAGGCTCTTGACGACATCTGCCACCCTGTAACCCGGGGCCGGTCTGTTTATCTTCGCGCAAAGGGCATCGGTGGGAGCATCCAGTTTCATGATGGGATTGTCCACCTTTCTGAGAGCGGAGAAAACTTCATCCTTCCATGCCATAGTCGCATTTGAGAGCACGGAAATCCGGGCTTCAGGATACCATTTGTCCCTTAAAGAGATCGTGATGTCTATGATCTTTGCGAAATCAGGGTTCAGCGTGGGCTCGCCATCCCCCGAGAACGTTATCGAATCGATCGGGACGCCTGCCTCCGAGCATTCCCGCAGTTTGGCGTCCAGCGCATCCTCCAGGTCGGAGGCAGAAGGCAGTTTCCTGTCCTCCCTGCCGTCCTTGTTCCACCCGCATTCGCAATAGATGCAATCAAAATTACATAATTTCCCGTTCCTCGGCAAAAGATTTATCCCGAGGGAATGTCCGAGCCTGCGGCTGTGGATGGGACCGAAAACTATATCTTCTCTCATCATAGGCATCAGACTATCCTGTATGAACGGCTGGCGGTAGTGAGCCTCCCGTCGGGACCGATATGGTCGACGGCGACAAGGCCCGGTCTCTTTCCTGCCTCGACGGTACCAAGGATCCCTTCTTTTCCGAGGAACGCGGCCCCGCCCAGGCATGCCCATGTAAACAATTCGCCCACAGGGATATGAGGAAAATTCTCCTGCAAGCAGAACAACTCTGACACCATGTCGAGATCGTCATTGCTGGAAAGGGAATCGGTCCCGACGGCAAGACGGATCCCGCTCCGCCGCATCAGGTCGACGGGAGGCAGGGCGTCATGGATGTATATGTTTGATCTGGGGCAAAGGGCTATGAAGGGATTCTCCATGACTTCCTTCACGGCATCGATGCCTTCCTGGTCCATGCATACCTCGTGCACCAGAAGGATATGCTCCTTGAAAGGAGCGGGATGGACCTGCAACAGGCGCTCAATGAAATACAGGAGGGAAGATTTCCCTGTAACGGGAGGTGTACTCATGCCGGCCCGGACACGGTTCTCATACATCGGGCCGCTGCCGGAAACGAGCATTTCTTCTTCTTCAGGGGTTTCCTCGCTGTGATAGGACAGGAACCCAGATTTAAGTCCCTCAGCGCTTGAAGCAGTGACGAGTTCAGGGCTCATCGTATAGCAGGCGTGAGGGGTGGGAGCGGCATCCAGACCGAAGCTTTCCGCCTCCTCCTTAAGCTTCAGCACGTCTGAGATAATGGCGGGACAGTCTTTCCTCTCAGTGCCGAAGACCTCAAGGAATGTCCTCGTGTACATCGGAGAAGAGGCTTTGATGGCAAAAGAATCACTGCAATTGCTTATGTCAGCCATTGCAGACACCCCGGACTCCCACATCCTGTCCATCCGGAACCTGATGTCGGCGATCTTTTCTTCAAGGGGCTTGGTATCCCTCAACTCATTTATCTGGTCGATGAACCCAGCCATGCCCGTGCCACGGCGGAACAGTTTCCACATATAGGACAACTCGACATGGCAATGTGCATTGACGAATCCCGGGACAACGGCACCGTCTATGAATGCCCCTTCCCTGGAAATGTCGTCACAAAGGCCGACGCCGGCGATTACTCCGTCGTCTGTATACTCGACCCATGCGTTCCTCAACGGTTCCGGGGACACGAGGGTGTAGAGGTATGAAGCTGCAATCCTTCTCATCTGTCCTTAGCCAGTTCCTTATTGAGTTCCCTGATCCGCTCCCGGGCCAATGCTTCCAGTTCCTCCTTGTCGGGAATGATTTCAAGATATCCCTTGCCAAGGTTCTGGACCAAGGTGTCGAAACTTCTCACCGGAGGCCAGAACCGGGGCCTCATGATATCGCAGGATCCAACAGTGTCCCTTACGAACTCGATGGTATCTGTCCTGACGGCGGAATAGTCATGCCCGTAATACTTCGGGAACCCTGATTCCGGAGCCCGGTTCTCTTCCTTCCTTTGCTGTTCCGCACGCTTTTTCACATTAGCCGAGGCAACCCGTTTCTTCCTCTTTTCCATCGAAGAATTGAGCTTGTCCACCATCTTGTCGTATTTGCCGGGATCATCCATATACTTCGAGATGGAATATGCAAAATCCTCATAGGTATACCCGTATTTCTTGAAAATCGGGTCATAGACGAGGGCGGTATCAGAGATGGCGCGTGACTTGCTGTCCCTGTTGAGCCATTTATCGCTTATGAACATTTCCTCATATATCTTCGACAGTTTCCCCAGCGGGATCAGCCTGGGCCCCTTGGAACAGGACAGGACGGAAACCGCCATGACGGATGCGATTATGAGGAAACTCCAGCGCTTCATCTCAACTCAGCTCCGTATTCATTCATGAATGTGGACAGTATCCTGCCCATGGCCTTCTCGGTATCCGCATCCTGAAGGGTCTTTTCAGGATCCTGGAGGATGAAGCCAAGCGCATACTGTTTCTTGCCCTGCGGTATCTTGTCGCCCCTGTAAACATCGAAGAGGGTGACTTCCCTGAGGATCTTCCTGGCGGACTTGAATGCGCTGGAACGGAGGTCGGCATAACGGACCCCCTCGTCGAGAAGGAGGGCAAGGTCCCTGCGGACTTCGGGGAAACGCGGCATTTCCTTGAACCTGATCTTGTCGCGACGGACCAGTTCAAAGAGAGCAGGCCATGAAATTTCAGCGGCATAGACCGGCTGCTTGATATCGAACTTCCTGGCAAGGGCCGGATTTACCGTGCCCATGGTCGCGAGCACGGGACCATGTCCGGGAAGGCTGTACACCTGTCCTTCAGAGAAAATGTCGCCGGGGGCGGGAGAAATCTCCATCTGGTAGATGTCTGCACCATAACGCTTGATCAGAAGTTCAAGAACACCCTTCAGTTGGAAATAGCTGCTGCCGGACTGCGCACCTGTCCAGGACTTGTCGCCTGCACCGGTTATCATCATGCAGAATGCCTGATGTTCCTCGTATGAGGAGAGCGTAGTGCCATCACCTTCAGGAAGTCTCTGGTATACAGAGCCGTACTCGAATGTCTTCATGGAACGGACCTGGCGGTTGAGGTTGTAGGACACGACTTCAAGGCCGCTCAGTATCAGTGTCTGCCTGAGGACGTTAAGGTCATTGGAAAGAGGGTTGACAATCCTCACGCACCTCTCCTTGGGGTAAGTGGACAGGGAAGAATAATAATCGGCCTTGGTGAGGGAATTGTTCATCGTCTCAACGAATCCGTTGGAGGCGAGGAAATTCGAGATGCTGTTGCGGATCGCCTCCGGCTCAGGGGTTGGAGTGGCGTTCACGGACATCTTCATATGCTTGGGGAGGTCGATGTTATTATATCCGTATATCCTGAGGATTTCCTCCACCACATCGCATTCCCTGGTAACGTCTACCATGTACGAAGGGGCGGCCACACGGGCTCCGCCTTCCCTCTTTTCCAGGAAACCGTATCCCAGGTATCCCAGTATCTTCTCAATGGTTTCGTAACCGATCTTCTTGCCGATGAATTCCTCGATCCTGTCGTAGTCGAGGTCGATTTCCTTTTCCTTATAGGGAGACGGGCAGAATTCCTGCATCTTGCCTGACACATGGCCTCCCGCGACCTTTACGATAAGGTCCGCGGCCCTCTTGGCGGCGTAGACGGTAACGAGGGGATCGCCGCCGCGCTCGTTGTGGAAGGAGGCGTCGGTCTGGAGCTGATGCTTCTTTGAAGTCCTGCGGATCGATCCGGGATCGAAGTAGGCGCTCTCGAGAAGGACATTCACGGTGGAGTCGGAGACTCCGGAATCCTCGCCTCCGAACACTCCGCCAAGGCACATGGGGCCGTTTGAGTCGGCAATGACTATATCCGTGGCGGCAAGCGTCCTCTCCTGTCCGTCAAGCGTCCTGAGCTTTTCACCTTCAGCCGCCCTGCGGACGATCACCTTCCTTCCCGCTATCTTGTCGGCATCGAAGGTATGGAGCGGCTGTCCCAGTTCGAAGAGCACGAAATTGGAGATGTCCACGATATTGTTGATCGGCTTGAGCCCTATCGCCATGAGCCTCTTCTGGAGCCATTCGGGCGAGGGAGCCACCTTGACACCCTCGATTGTAGTTCCCGTGTAACGGGGAGCAGCTTCGGGGTCCTGTACCTCCACGGGGATGGCTTCCCCTTCCCCTTCGCTGTATCCGGACACGTCAGGATACTTCA
>CACXFP010000103.1 GCA_902766985.1 uncultured Bacteroidia bacterium
CCAATAGTTGGTGAACCCGTGATGGAAAATGTTTGATGTCAACCTGTTGTCTCCGGAATCAACCAACGGGCGGAAAGAGTTGAAGTATCCGAGTTCCACGTTGATCAGCAGGAAGAACCAGAGGCCGGCGGAAAACAGGGTAAGAATGGAGAGGGTGGTGGGGAGAGTCATCCTCGACTGGATCGAGAATGACGACACTTCCGCTGGGGAAACCAGCAGGCCGACGATCAGGATCATAACGATGGTTGCAACCACCGCCGGGGCCCAGTTGCCACTCAGGGCGTCCAGGGCTTCGTTCTTAAGCTCTTGCGGGGATTTCATAAGGCAGTCTATTTAAGGTTGTCGGAAACGAATTTCTCTATCTCATCGGGATCCACTCTCTTCCCGACAATCTTACCGCTTGCATCGACGAAAACGTTCTGGGGAATGTAGCGGATGCCGTAAAGGGCGGCTGCTGCGCTGTCCCAGCCTTTGAGGTCGGAGACCTGGGGCCAGGTGAGGCCGTCTGCGCCGATGGCTTCCACCCACTTGCCGTGGTCATTGTCCAGGGAGACCCCGATAATCTGGAAGCCCTTGCCCTTGTATGCCTTGTAAGCCTTGACGATGGTAGGGTTGGCCCTGCGGCAGGGTCCGCACCAGGAAGCCCAGAAATCTATCATCGTGATCTTCGCGTCCTTGTAGACATCGGAGAAAGCCAGTGTCTTTCCGTCAGGGGTAGCGAGGGTGAAATCAGGCGCTGCCGCGCCGACCGCGGTGGACTCGAGGACCTTCACCTGTTCCTGGATACGGGCAAGGGTCTTGTTGCCCGCAAAAGCCGGGTCATCGACATATTCGGCGATAAGGGTCTTTATGCTGTCCGCCTCAAGGTCATAGATCTTTGAAGGTATCTGCTCGAGGGCATAGATGCTGTGAGGGTTCTCGCCCAGAACCTTGGCATCGATGGAATCACTCCACTGCGCCATCAAGTCGTTGGCCTGGCGGAGTTGAGGAAGAATCTGCTGCTTGCGTTCTGCGCTGGTGGCAGGATCCTGATACTCCTTCATTAGCACATCGAATCCAGTCTGGCGGGCCATGGCCCTGGTGGCGGCGTTGATATCCCTGTATATGCCGTTAGTCTTGCCTCCTTCGAGATAAAGGCCGATCTCCGCATTCTGCATGAAGGTGGAATCCGTGCAGGCTATGGTGTATGTGTCATTCTCAAGGAAAACGATGAAACGGCCGTCCATTCCGGGAATGGTGATCCTGTAGAATTCAGGAGAGTCTACCTTGCCGGTGAAAGAGAATTTGCCGTTCACGATATCGACGGTGTCGGAAATTGGGTCGTTCCTGTCATTGTTGGACAAGATGGCCTTTCCGTCAGCCAGGGCGGGATGGCTGCCGGTAATCCTGCCTTTGATCACGTATCCGTCCTCCCTGGAGGAGCAGGATGCAAGGACCGCAACTGCGGCTACGATAAGCAATGTTTTTTTCATATTTTTGAAAGCTATTTATTTACAATACCTTTATATTCTTCGCAAACCTGGCGGTAGCTCTCGAGGTTTCCAATGTCGAACCGGCTTCCCGGCATCTCCATCGCGTGGACGGGAACCACCGAAGAGAGCCAGGCTGCATAAGCCCCCGGAGCGTCGGTCCCGCAGCCGGCCGCAATCCCCGCAGGAATCCTCGCAACATCCTCTGCCTTATAATAATAGAACGGGGGACAACACCAGTGACTCCGCGGTGCGGCAGGCTTTTCCTCCATCGAAACAACCCTGTCGGAAGGATCAACCTCGACTACGCCGCATTTATGGAGCCTCTGCTCTGATGGCTCATAATACCTCATTATGCATGAAGTACCCTTTTCCCTGGCATAGGCCACAAATTTGCCAAGGCTGAAATCCAGTACATTGTCCCCGGCCACAATCAGGGCATCGCTGGAAAGGCCAAGTTTCTCCATGGCGAAACGGATGTCATTGACGGCGCCGAGGCGGGTGTCATTGGTGGATGTGCCGTCATCGACGATTTCGACGCCGGCGGGAGCCCAATCCCGGAAAACAGAGGCGAATTTATGATTGGAAATCACCACTTTCCGATTCGGGGAACAGGTGGCATCGATGTCTTCCAGCAGCCAGTCGAGAATGGTCTTGTCCCCGACCTTCAGAAGAGGTTTGGGGAAATTCTCGGTAAGGGGGTAGAGGCGAGTGGCATACCCTGCGGCAAGAATAAGGCAATCCATATAATTCTTATACAATCTTGTTTCTGAGATATTTCCAAGAGACGAGGGGCAGGACTATCGCAATCAGGCAGGAAACGAGCCAGAATATGGCAACGGCTGAGAAACTGTACCCGTCGCCCGAGTCAGACCCGGCCTGGATGAGGAAACCGGATACGATGTCCTGCAGGCCGGCGGCAACGTAACTGGAAATGCCGACAATGCCCAGGGCCGCTCCGGTAGCCCTCCTCGGAACGATGTCGAGGGCCATCAGGCCGCCGACTATGCAGTACACCACCCCGATCGAGAGGCTGAATATACCGACGTACAAGACGTTCATCCATGCTGAACCGCCGAGGAACATGAAGGCGCACAGGGATGCCATGCATACGAGGCCGGAAAGGAATACCGGCTTCACCCTGTCCCCCTTGAACACCTTGTCGGACAGCCAGCCGGAAAAGACCGTACCTATTACCCCGAAAGCCTCGGAAAAGCCGATCACCCACGTAGCCTGCGGTAGGCTGAAACCTTTTCCTTTCTGGAGGAAAAGCACACCCCAGTTCGACAGTCCGTACTGGGTTATATAGACAAAGGAGCAGGAAAGGGCTATGATCCAGATTCCCGGATGCTTCACCACGAGCCCCTGAAGTTCCTTGGTAGGAAGGGAGTCGCTCTTGGCCGGCTTTTCTCCCGAGAGTTCCTGCACCGACGGAAGGCCCTTGCTCTCAGGCGTATCGGAGACCAGCAGGAAGATAATGGCTGCGCCGATGACTCCGGCTACGGCGGCGAAGATGAATCCCCACTGCCAGCCCACGGCAGCCACGACTCCGCCAATCATGATCAGTGAAAGGGCTTTGCCAAGGTAGGGGGTGGAACAGACGATGCTGTAGTATGTACCCCTGGTTTTCAGGGAGAACCAGCGGGAAAGGCTGATGACGGCAGGCGGGGCGCCCATCGACTGGGCCCAGCCGTTAATGCACCATACCACTGCAAAGATTATGAAAACCAGCACGCTTGAGAGCCCCAGCCAGCCATGGAGAAGTCCGAGGGCGCCCATGATGAGGTTGAGGACGGCTGATACCAGCAGGCCGGCTCCCATGAACCGGCGTATATTGCAGTAATCGGCGATGAAGCCGTTGAAGAACTTGCCGAAGGCATAGGCGAACAGGAGGGCGGAACCTATGATGCCGAGCTGCCCGGCGGAGAGAATGCCGCTGTCAATGACAGGCTGCTTGACAACGCTCAGCGCCATCCTGCAGACATAATAAAGGCAATAGGCGGAGGCAACTCCCCAGAATGTCCTGTTCCTTAGTTTCTTATAGGTGCCCTGAACTTCTCCGGCAGGAATCTTTCCTTCCGAAGGCTTGCTTATCCTGAAATATCTGAAAAAACGGCTCATTTCCTCTTAAGTGCAAATATCGTCCTGAGGTTCAGTTTAATGAATCCCCATATCGCAAAAAGCAGTCCCCGGCTCCTGATGTCGTATGTAAACTGCTGTCCGAAAGGTCTTCCTTCGGGACTCCTGAGCGACCTGTACCTTTCCTTGAAGGATAAGGATGAATCCTGCCAGGACGGAACTCCCGGAGCCTGGGTACTGGTGGCAAGTATTCCGGGAGAAATGACCCTGCTTATCCCTGCCCGGACAGCCCTGATGCCGTAGTCCCAGAAACCGAGTTCCTGCTGGAATTCGGCGTCCACCGGTCCGAGGAGATTGAAGGCATGGCGGGGCACCAGGACAAGGTTCCCGTCGAAAAACGTGCAGGGAACGGGTATGACCGCATCAGGTCGGATGAGTTTCCCAGACCTGGTCCTGCCCCCATGGATGAGGCCGCCGCCGGCCAGCGACACGGATCCGGCGATTATCGCCTCGTGCCTGAGGAAATTTGAATTCTCAAGAAGGGTACCGAAAGCGCCCTCGCACAAGGACAGGCAGGGGTCAAGCCAAAGATAGAAATCATAGTCCCGTACGGCCGCCTCCTGCCATGCCAGCCGCAATCCGCGGCAGGAGAAAAGCCGCTCCGGAGAACGGACCGTCCGGACATCGGGAAACTTTGCCGAAACCATTTCGGAAAAACCTTCTTCCCCGGTATCGTCATTGAGGAATATGTCAATGGAGTACTTCCCCTCCCCGGCCAGGGAATCTGACTGGCGATAAACGCCTGAAATACATTCCAGGGCCTCTTCAATCCGGCCGGATACGGATATGAGGACGGCTACTTTCATTTCAAAAAGACTTCTAATCCAGCTTAAGGACGGCCATGAACGCACTCTGGGGGACCTGAACCGTCCCTATCTGACGCATCCGCTTCTTACCCTCCTTCTGTTTCTCCAGGAGCTTGCGCTTCCTGGTGACGTCTCCGCCGTAGCACTTCGCCGTGACATCCTTGCGCACCTGGCGGACCGTTTCCCTGGCGATGATCTTGGCACCGATGGCAGCCTGCACTGCGATGTCGAACTGCTGGCGCGGGATGAGGTCCTTGAGCTTGAGGCATATCTTGCGGCCGAAATCATAGGCGTGGTCCTCGTGGATGAGGGTGGAAAGGGCATCGGCAGGCTCCCCGTTCAGAAGGATGTCCAGCTTGACAAGCCTGGCGGGCTGGAAGCCTGTCAGATGGTAGTCGAAGGAGGCGTACCCCTTGGAGATGGACTTGAGCTTGTCATAAAAATCAAAGACAATCTCAGAGAGCGGCATGTCGTAGGTGAGTTCCACCCTGTCGGCAGTGATATAATGCTGGCCCTTCAGCACCCCCCTCTTGTCGAGGCAGAGCTTCATGATGGGACCGAAGAAATCAGCCTTGGATATTATCTGCGCCCGGATCCAGGGCTCTTCGATATGGTCGATCACAGTGGGAGCGGGAAGGCCTGACGGGTTATGGACATCGATTACCTCCCCCTTGGTGGTGTACACCTTGTAGGAGACGTTGGGAACGGTGGTTATGACATCCATGTTGAATTCCCGGAAAAGCCTTTCCTGGACGATTTCCAGATGGAGAAGTCCAAGGAACCCGCACCGGAAACCGAAGCCCAGGGCGAGGGACGATTCCGGCTCATAGACGAAAGAGGCATCGTTGAGCTGGAATTTCTCGAGAGTCGCCCTCAGCTCCTCGAACTTGTCGGCCTGGACAGGGTACATTCCCGCGAAGACCATCGGCTTGACCTCCTCGAAACCGGCTATGGCCTCGGAGCAGGGCCTCTCCACATGGGTGATGGTATCTCCTACCTTCACCTCGACGGCCCGCTTTATCCCTGAGATGATATAACCCACATCACCGCAGGACACCTGGTCCCGGGGCTGCATATTCAGCTTCAGCACTCCGACCTCCTCGGCCTCATATTCCATCCCCGTGTTGAAGAATTTCACCTTGTCCCCGCGACGGATGCTTCCGCTCTCAACCTTGAAATAGGCGATGATTCCCCTGAACTGGTTGAACACGGAATCGAAGATAAGGGCCTGCAGAGGCCCGTCAGGATCCCCTTTAGGGGCAGGAATCCTGTCGACAATGGCATCAAGCAAGGGAGCGACCCCTTCTCCGGTGCGGGCGGAAACCCTGAACACATCGGAAGGATCGCAGCCGAGCAGATCGCACACCTCGTCAGACACGACATCGGGCTGGGCGGAATCCATGTCGATCTTGTTGAGGACAGGGATGATCTCAAGACCGTGGTCCACGGCCAGATAGAGATTGGAAATGGTCTGGGCCTGCACTCCCTGCGAAGCATCCACCACAAGGAGGGCCCCCTCGCAGGAGGCTATGGAACGCGAAACCTCATAGGAGAAGTCCACGTGACCAGGAGTGTCGATAAGGTTCAGGAGATACTTCTCCCCGCCGCGGACATACTCCATCTGGATCGCATGACTCTTGATGGTAATCCCCTTCTCCCTTTCAAGATCCATATCGTCCAGGACCTGGTTCTCCATGTCCCTGGAGCCCACCGTGCCGGTGAGTTCCAGGAGCCGGTCGGCCAGAGTGCTTTTCCCATGGTCGATATGGGCGATGATGCAGAAGTTGCGGATATGCTTCATTTCCTCCTC
>CACXFP010000104.1 GCA_902766985.1 uncultured Bacteroidia bacterium
GTCGAGGAATTCTGGGACAGGTGCGATGCCCTGTTCATGTCGGAAGTGGGAGTTCCCGGTTCGTCCCCCGTTGAGATTCTGGAAAAGTATCGTGGTGAAAGCCAAGTGCTTCCGGCCACCGATTCCAATCCATACTGGAGAAGTGTGAACTGGTGGCTCCAGTGGGAGGAGTATCTTGCCAAGGGAGGGAACCCGGACGATCTGGATGGATATGTCTCCTGGAGCCAGCGCAGGCAGTCCGAAGGACTTGCCATCGCCCTGCGGAAGAACAAGGCCCGTTTCCCGTCATGCGGCGGTTTCATAATATGGATGGGACATGACTGTTTCCCCTGCCCGATCAATACTTCCATCATAGATTTCGAGGGAAATCCCAAGCCGGCGGCCCTGGTGGTGTCCGAAATCTGGAAGACAGCGCCCAACAAGCTCTGAAAGGGGTTGAAATCCCTGCCGGCTGCTTTGCGGACTGACATTTGGAAATTGTAAATAATTGTCTAACTTTGACTTTGTTAGTAGTTGCAATTCCAAACAGTGTTTACCGGGCATCTAGATGAACCTCCTGTCTGTCCTTGTATCTTTCCTTCTGGCGCTGCAGCCGGCGAATTTTACCGTGACCGGAAAGGTCGTGGACGCAACCGACAATTCACCGCTGGTGGCGGCCGACGTGCTCGTCACCGATATGGATGACAAAGTCCTGGTGTACGGGGCTACCGACGGGGAGGGTTCCTTCAAGTTGAACGTCTCCGCGGAAGGGGATTGCCTGCTCCTCGTTAAGATGATGGGCTACGACCCCTATGTCAGCGAGAAACTCAATGCGCCGTCCTCGGGAGTCCTGGACCTGGGTGTTGTCGGGATGGCCCGTTCTTCCACAGGCCTTCAGGAAGTGACCGTGGTGGGGGAGAAGAACAGGATAGTCTACAAGCTCGACAGGATGACCATAAGCAGTTCATCTTCAATCACTGCCGCGGGGGGAACTGCGGTTGACATCCTGTCCGGACTGCCGTCTGTGCTGGTGGATGCCGACGGGAACCTGAGTTTCAGGGGCAGTTCCGGATTCCTGGTATACGTGGACGGGAAGCCAAGTCCCCTTGAAGGAACGGCGGCTCTCCAGCAGATTCCAGCCGCTTCGGTTGAAGATATTGAGATCCTCACAACTCCTTCAGCCCGGTACAGGACGGACGGCGATGCCGGTATTATCAATATCACAACCAAGAGACCTGTTTCCGACCAGTGGAGCGGGCTTTTTTCCGCCACCGGAAGCACCATGGGTACATGGGGGTTCGACGGGACCCTTAATTATAGGAAAGGCAGGAATAACTGGTATGTAGGCGGGACCCTCCAGCAGGTCAAGGGCATGAGCGACTTTACGCAGGAGAAGAAGACCGACGTTTTGGGAGTCGGGACCACTTCCCATTCGGAGGGGAACCGGTGGAGCAGGAACGGAACCTACACCGGACGTGCCGGATGGCAGTATTCCGACGGGAAGCATCATAATTATTCCCTGGATTTCCTTGGCGGGCGTACGGACTTCTGGAGGGGAGGTGACATGCATTACGACGAGACCAGGATATACCATGAGGACGGCCTTTGTGAAGACTCCAGCTATGATTCCCATGACAGGTATAATCTGATGAAGGATTTCTATCAGGTTTCCCAAGACTATACCTGGCGACCGGACGACAGGAATGAGATTTCCGTGCGGAACAGGTTCAGGTACGACGGCTACAGCATCGAATACACTGAGAGCAACATGTTCGATGCCTCCGGGAATCGTTATGAAGGCACCAGGGGTTATGAGGAAGAGCATCACTGGGACTGTGACGGATCCCTTGCCTATAAACTGTCCTACAGGGAAGGCGGTCAGTTCGAGGCTGGCTACCAGTACACTACATACAGTGAACATGGTGGATATAAGATAAAGTATTGGGACAGGGAGGCTGGAGAATTCATCTGGCAGGAAGACCTTGCCACACCGTTCTATTACCGCCGCCAGGTCCATTCGGTCTATGCTATGGTCAGGGAACACGTCAGAAGGTTTTCCTTCGATGCGGGAATCCGCGGCGACCGTGTCCTCGACAAGATGGACATAGAGATTGCCGATGCGTCGAGGGATATTTGGCGTTTCATTGTTTTCCCTTCTGCGCATGCCCGGTACGACTCGCCAGGGGCAGGAACGTTCCGGGCCGGGTATTCCTACCGAACCAACCGCCCTGGCATCTGGAATCTCGAACCCTACATCACCTATGAGGACTATTATACGAAGAAGATAGGAAATCCTGACATCCGTCCTGAGTACATTCACAGCGCCGATGCGGGCTGGAACATGGCTCTTGGTGGCGGCAACAGCATCGGCGCTGCCGTCTATTACCGTCACCGCAAGGATATCAGCGACTGGGTTAGGATGGCCTATGAACCGGGGGTTACCCTGGACATGATTGTCAATGCCGGCAATCAGGATGAGGTCGGAGTGGAACTGGATGGAGTCTGGCACCCTGCGTCCTGGTGGACGAGTTCAATGGCCGGGAGCTTGTTCTACTATAGTTTTACAAGCCGGAATGAAGCCTGCAAGGATGCTTCGGGCTATTATTATCATGCGAATTGGATGAATACTTTCCAACTGGCCCGAGGGACAAGGATACAGTTCGATTCATATGCTGTCGGGCCGAGAATCCTTTCGCAGGGAAAGGAAAAGGCGTATTTCTATTTCAATCTCGGGGTAAGGAGGCAGTTGCTCAAAGACCGTCTGGCCCTGTCATTGGTCGCTCGCAATGTCCTGCACACGGCAAAGTATCACAACTCCCGCGTGTCCCCCGGCCTGTCGTCCACTACGTCTGTCCGTCCTAAGTATCCCAATATCGTTCTCTCTCTTACGTGGAACTTCAATTCTTCCCAGAAACAGAGAGACACTTCTTCCGGAACAGCCCTTTTCGAGGGAAAGGACTTTTAACGGTACTATATAATGCAATGGAACTCTAGGGAAAAGAATACGTCCTTCTGCATCATTATCTGTAAATAAGGTATCTTTGCGCCTCGAATTTGCCGGTATCGGCGGATTTTTTTTGCAAAAACTTTTGCAAGAAAGGATTTTCTTTGTACATTTGCAGTGTATTATTAAACTAATACAGTATTATTGACTGACAAAATAATGCAGAATATGAAATCGATTATGAAAAAGACAGTATTCATCCTGGCTGCGGCCGCGGTGCTGGCTGCTTGCGGCCCCAAAACGACGGTCAAGACGGCCGGTATCAACTATGCCTATATGGACACGACGGCGCGTCCTGGTGACGATTTCGCACGCTATGCCACCGGTCACTGGGCGGATTTCAATCCTCAGCCGATGGAGTACCCTATGTGGGGAACGACCGTCAAGGTGTCCGACGACAATGTCAAGACCCTGGCTGCCCTGATCCAGGAGATTGCGGCACGCGACAACAAGAAGGGAAGCGTTGCCCAGAAGATTGGGGACCTTTACAATATGATGATGGATTCCACCAAGCTCAATGCCGACGGAGCCGCGCCCCTCAAGGCCCTCATCGCGGAAGTGGATCCCATAGCGACAAGGGAGGATTTCCTGAAGTATCTGGCAAAGCACCATAATAACCTGTTCTTCTCCCTCTTCGTTTCCGCAGACGAGAAGGACGCTGTCAACAACATCGTGTGCATCAGCCAGAGCGGCCTTTCGCTTGGGAACCGTGACTATTACCTGTCCGAAGATCCCCAGAACGTCCGTGCCCGCGAGCTGATGAAGGACCATATGCGCAAGCTCTTCATTCTTACGGGTTATCCTGAAGAGGAAGCCGCTGCCAAGGTTGCCAGGATATGGGAAATAGAGGAGATGATAGCCATACCTTACTATTCCCAGGAACGCCAGCGCATCCCGGAAGAGAATTACCATAAGATTAGCGTCGATTCCCTTGTCACACTTTGCGGAAACTTCCCTTGGAAGACCTATCTCGCTGATTACCGTTATGACAAGACCTCTGTCGTGGATCTCGGCCAGCCGGAACCTGTGGCCAAGGCCTGCGAACTGCTTATGAACCTCCCTCTTGAGGACCTGAAGACAGCATATATATGGAGGCTTATAAACTCCTACTCCAGCGTTCTTTCCGATGATTTTACCGATGAGAACTTCGATTACAGCCGCAAGATGTACGGAGCCCAGGAGAAAACTCCTCGCTGGAAAATCGCTGAGAGTCTTACGGAGAACCTGATGTCCGACGCCATCGGCCAGCTCTATGTGGAGAAGTATTTCCCGAAGGCTGCGAAGGAAGAGATGCTCGAACTGATCGGCAATCTTAGGAGCGCCCTGGCCGAGCGTATCAAGGCTCAGGAGTGGATGAGCGACGAGACCAAGGAGACCGCCCTTGACAAACTTGCATCCTATAAGGTGAAGGTGGGATATCCCGACAAATGGGACGACCTGAGCGGCCTTGTCATCGATCCTTCAAAGACGGTTCTTGAAAACATCCGTGCAGCCAGTGATTTCTATTGGGACCTTTCCTACGAGAAACACTACAACAAACCTGTAGACAAGAGCGAGTGGGAGATGCCTGCCCAGATGGTCAACGCCTACTACAATCCCACGAACAACGAGATCGTCTTCCCTGCCGGCTTCCTTCAGCCGCCTCTCTTCGACCTCAACGCTGACGCTGCGGCCAATTACGGCTCCATCGGTGTGGTGATCGGGCACGAAATGACCCATGGCTTCGATGACCAGGGCCGTCTGTACGACAAGAACGGCAACCTTGGTGACTGGTGGACCGAGGCCGATGCGGAAGCATTCAAGAAGCCTTGCGACGCCATGGCCGAGTATTTCAGCAGCCTGTGGGTGATACCCGGTGAGCTGAAGGCCAACGGGGCTCTTTGCCTTGGCGAAAACATAGCCGACCACGGTGGCCTGAACGTAGCCTTCAATGCCTTCCAGATGTGGCAGGACAAGCACGGCCGTCTCGGTAACGATAACGGTTTCACTCCCGAGCAGCGCTTCTTCCTCTCATATGCCAATGTCTGGGCAGGCACCGCCTCCGATGAGATACTGCGCTATCTCACGATGATGGACGTCCACTCGATCGACAGGCTGCGCATCAACGGAGCCCTCGCCCAGTGCGACTATTGGTATGACGCCTTCAACGTCCAGCCCGGCGACTCCCTCTATGTCGCTCCGGAAAACCGGGTGAAGGTCTGGTAAAATAATAATGTATTGATAGTAATCGCCCTTCTGCGCAGGCAGGAGGGCGATTCTTCCTTCTATCTTTGTATTGCACCGATATCCGGTGAAGTATAGATAGGTACGGTGTTGCCGAAATAGTCCTTCCCCCCGTTATCCTCTATGGCCTTTCCTTTCTTCAGGCAGGGAGATTTCCTGTCCGGCCGGAGTGATTTCAGGCTGATTCCAGGATCGGCCACGATGGCATCCTTGTCATTCGGAAGCTCTTTCCAGTTCCCTCCGTAGCAGTTGTTGGAGAAAACGCCCTTCCATTCTTCCCGGACCGACATCGTCGATGTCCCTGCAGCAAAGAAAATGTTGTTTGCGAATGTGGAAAGGGGCACGATGTAGGAGTCTCCGTCATCTATGACGAAGGTATTGTTATACACGATATTGCCTTGGGTGCTGTGGCAGTAGAGGACATGGTCGCGGTCGTTCCTGCTGACATTGTATCTCGCCACATTGTTCGTTGCAGTGTTCATGATGAGGAGGAAGCCGCCGGCGTTGTTCTCGCTGTAGTTGTATTGCAGGATACATCCGTTGCAGTTGATGTCGAAATCGTAGGCAAGCCCGTCATTGTTGCCCGGCTGTTTGACGCAGTCGTATACGGCATTGTATTGCATGATTCCATTTTCGCAGTGATGGAGCCAGATGGCGGCGGAGGACGGATTGTAACCGCTCCCGTATGCCGGGTCCCCGGTTTTGAGGCAGCATCGCCTGACTGTATTGCGCTCGACCAGCGGAGCATCTGAACCGAGGACAAGGATGGCGTCGCCTCCGATGTCCTCCAGATGGTTGCCCCTTACGATGACATTTTTGGACGGTATCAGGCCGTTTTGGAACTGGCTCCGTTCCCCGGGGGCGGCCGTGGTCCACACGAGTATGCCGTTCCGGTCGGAGCCGTATATGCGGTTGTTTTCAATCAAAACACCGTCAAAACCCGTCGTAAGCCCGTTCTCGTGGTTCCATCCGGGTACTCCGACCCATATCGCGGAGCTCTCGTAGGCCTTGATCGTTCCGTTCGTGTGCCTGACGACACAGTCCCTGATGACGATATGCTTCAGCACCCTGCCGGCCGTGGTCGCCTCGACGACAATGCCTGCCACCACTTCCTCCGGTTTCTCCGTCCCGCCGTTTACCTCTATCTCCGAGATTTGCCAGTAATCCTGGTTGCTCAGCTTCACTACAGCTCCCGCAAGCGGACCCTGGTTGATTACCGGAAGCCTGCCTCTCCCGTATCGTGAAAGACGGATGGGCGCGTTTTCAAGACCGGAGCCCTGCGGCCTCAGCTGCCCTGTCCATTCGCATCCGGACTTCAACCTTATGCAGTCGCCCGGGTCCAGGATGAGGCTGCTGATTTTGTCGAGGGACCGGAACGGACGCTTTTTGGAAAGGCCGTCGTAGTCGTCGCTGCCATTCTCGGCATCGACATAGAATGTCCGTCCGGCGGGGGAGAGGTGCCCTTCGGGCTTGGATCCGGCACCGAGAATGGCCGCCGCGCAGACGACTGTCAATATGATATGAAGGGGCCTTGCCATTGAATTATTTATTCTCCTTCGAAACTTCGGCCAGGACTCCTTCCCTTTCGAGAAGGGCCATCGCTTCAATCAGCATGCAGCCGCTCAACTGAGGAGTCATGGCGGCGGGAGAGACGGGCTTCTTGCGCCAGTCGGGGGAGAATACGCCTGCGTCATTTCCCTCATTCCAAAGCGTTTCGGCATTGTGGCGGAGAAATTCCACATAGCGGTTCCTCGTGGACTCCGGCAGTTTCCCTTCAAGAATCAACTGCGTAAAGTAGCGCACGAAAATCCCCTTGAAAATTCCGCCGTCCCTGGCCCCTTCCGGCTGGAGGATGCCGCCCTCCTTGGTGAGATGGTCAATGGTGTAGTCGGCCGCAAAGATGGCGTATTCAATATATGATTCGTCCCCTGTTAGCTTGAAAAGCTCGACGGCGGCCCCGATGAATGTTCCCTGGTTGTATGTGAGGCAGAACTTGGCCAGTTTGCCCGTGTCCCCGTTGAGGTTGTCGTAGATTGCGCCGTTGTCGAAGAGATGGGTCTTTTCCCAGGAATAGATTTTCTTCGCCCATTCCAGGTCTTCGCCCCTCTTCAGCTCCTGATAGAGCCTGGCTGCAAGGATGGCTGCAGGGCCGTTTGAACAGGCGTTCTTGCTCCATTCCATACCCTTTTTCCATGTCATTCCGCCTTCCCCCCTTTCGTTCCATGCCGGAATGATCATGTTCCACAGCTGCGTGGCCGCATCCAGGAAACGTTTGTCCCCTGTTGCCTTGTATACTCGCAGCGTGGCGATTCCGTTCCATTCCATATCGTCATAGTACGGATTCCAGAAACTGCCTTCATTGGCTACGGGAACTCCCTCATACCACTGATCATAGAGTTCCTTGATGCGCGGATCTCCCGTCCGGAGATACCAGTCGGTGAATACGTCCAGCGCATGCGCCTGGGGCCAATAGTGGAAAGTGGTGTCACCGGCACTGTCGTAGTTGCAATAATGCTTTTCTGTATTCCAGAAATGATTTACCAGAGCGACGGAGGAGGTGTCAGCCCTTTCCGACCAGTAGGTGCTTGCTGGCCTGTGGTTCCGGCAGCCGGTCATGGCCAGAAACAGTATAGCTAATATTAGAACTTTTTTCATGATATGTAGAATGTGTGATTTCCTGAGTCAAGGGACTGATATTCAGCCCAAATACAAAAATACTAATAAGTCGGGATAATGCAAGCAGCCCGGTAACGGGATGAAATTGGATTATTGTAAGCAATTGTTTAAATTTGACTGTAGAAACACACTGCACAATCATGAAGCGATTCCTGTCTGCAATTCTCTGTCTCTTAGCGGCCCTTTCCTTGTCCGCCGGTCCCAGACATTCGTTTGAAACTTCGTATCCCAGTTACAAGTCCCTTGTCATGGCCGGCTACCAGGGCTGGTTCAGGGCTGAAGGCGACGGTAACGGAATCGGATTCGGCCATTACGGCTCCGGCAGGCTTTTTGACGATGACCACTGTACCATTGACATCTGGCCGGACGTGAGCGAATATGAAAAGACCTATGAGACCCCTTTCGTCAAGGCTGATGGCACTCGCGCTAGGGTGTTCAGTTCCACCGACCCTTCCACCACGGACCTTCACTTCAAGTGGATGAGGGATTATGGAGTAGACGGAGTGTTCATGCAGAGGTTTTTCAATGCGGCCAGGGCTTCTGCCGCAGGGAAGCCGACAGCTGCAGACAAGATACTTTCCCAGGCCCTCGATGCGGCTTCAAGGTATGACAGGGCAATAGCCGTGATGTACGACCTCTCGGGCCTGAGGGAGCGCGGCGAGGATTGCTCGGCCATTATTGAAGACTGGAAACACCTGGTGGACAGTCTGAAAGTCACCAACCAGCCTGGCAGGAAGACCTATCTTCACCACGAAGGCAAGCCTGTCGTAGCCATTTGGGGAATCGGATTCCCCGACCGTCCCTACAACATTCGCAACATCGGGCTTGAGGCTCTGCTGGATTTCTTTCACAACGATCCGGAATACGGAGGATGCGCTGTGATGCTCGGTGTACCTGCATACTGGCGTACGCTGGGTGCTGACACTACGCCGGACGAATATCTCCACGAAATCATCCGTAAAGCTGACATCGTGTTTCCCTGGACTGTGCAGAGGTTCTCTCCTCTGCTCCACAACGAGGGCGACAGGATCAGGGATTTCTTCAAGAAAGACATTTCATGGTGCAAGGAAAACGGGGTGGATTACGCCGCTACGGTTTATCCCGGATTCAGCTGGCACAATCTCAGCATCAGGGAGTTCCCTGATGACATCAAACCCGTCGGGAGCATCCCCCGCCAGGGAGGCCGGTTCTTCTGGCAGCAGATATCCACCGCCATCAGCTGCGGAGCCGAGATGCTATATGTCGCCATGTTTGACGAAATAGACGAGGGAACCGCCATATTCAAATGTACCGGTGACAGTCCGGTTACGGCCAAATCGGAATTCATCGGCATGGACGGCAAGCCTTCGGACCATTACCTCTTCCTCACAGGCGAGGCGTCCAGGACTCTCAAGGGGGAGCGGGCTCTCTCGATGAAGATGCCCCAGAGGACATTTGCCAACCCTGTCATTCCTGGAGACGCCCCCGATCCGACGCTTATAAGGATCGGCTCGACCTATTACGCCGCTGCCACTTCGGGGAACTACGCTCCGGTATATCCTATATTCAAGTCCTCCGACCTTGTCAACTGGGAGCAGTGTGGCAACGTGTTCGACACTTTCCCTGAATGGACATCGGGAGATTTCTGGGCTCCGGAGTTCGTTGTCCGCGGCGGCCTTGTCTATTGCTACTACACGGCAAGGAGGGCGTCTGACGGCATTTCATGCGTGGGTGTCGCCGTGGCCTCTTCGCCCGAAGGCCCGTTCGAGGACAAGGGGGTGATAGTGGAGTGGGGAAGCGAGGCCATCGACTCATTCGTGTTCGAGGACGAAGGCACGGCTTATATTACATGGAAGGCTTATGGCTTGGATGACAGGCATATAGAGCTTCTGGCCGCCCCTTTGTCGGAGGATGGACTGAGGCTGGCCGGGGAGCCTTTCACCCTGCTCACTGATTCTGTTGACCAGGGCATGGAAGGACAGATTGTATTCAAGAGCGGCGACTACTACCACATCCTTTATTCCGCCCTCGACTGCTGCAGCCCGAGGAGCGATTACGAAGTCCGTACGGCCCGTTCCCGCACTTTCAGGGGCCCGTACGAGTTCAATCCCCACGGAGCCATCCTGAAAGGCGA
>CACXFP010000105.1 GCA_902766985.1 uncultured Bacteroidia bacterium
CACCTTTCCTGTGGTTTTCATATATAGTGTCTTTTAATTTTCCGGTTGATAATTAACTCCCTTGAAAGTCCCCCTGACCTCATCCACAAGGTCCTCAAACATCTCCTTTCCGGTGACGGGGTCCAGGGCGATCCATCTCCAGATTATGTGGAGCTTGGCGATGAAGGCAAGTATCGCATTGACATCGAAATAGTTGAATGTGGTGATAGCTCCAATCTTGTTCCAGAGGAGATCGTCCATCGCCTTTTCGCGTCCCAGGATGTCGGAGGTGTCCAGGGCCTGAGCCACTTCGCCGGCCTCTTTCGCATCAGGCCTGGGGGCGCTGACGGTGTCCTGTCCCTCAGGGCGTCCAAGTGCCTTGTTGAGCCATTTCACCTTCTCGTTCCTCATCATCAGGTCGTATGAGAAATAATCCCTTATGAAGGAGTTGCGGCTTGCGAGGGCCTTGGCGTAGAATCCATCACCGAGCCTGTCCTGGTCGAATCCTTCCTCGAGGATGTCTATGAGGGCGTTGTCACGGGCGGAGCATTGGCTCCTGATCCAGAGGACAAGGCTCTTCGGATCAGGTCCGTTGCTGTCCCTCATGTCCTGGGTGAGGACCGGGAGCGAGGCGATTATGTATTCGTAATTGTCCATTTACTCGCCGAAGAGAAGCTTCTTGGTTGCAGGTCTGAGATAGCTGGCTATCAGGGACTTGAAAGTATCTTCGGTGAGGCTTATGAACCAGCTTCCGTCCTTGGGACCGATGGAGAAACCTCCTGCGGTCTTCTTGGAGAATTCCGCCGACACGCCATGGCTCAGGTTCTTGGAGAGTTCTCCCGAAACGAAGGGTTCCAGATCCTTTTTCATGGATTCCGGAAGGATGAGGGAAAGGTCACACTGCTGGGTGGCGTCGAACTTGGCCGCCACCTGGGAGATGATGCCCTTGATGTAATCCGGATCGGAAAGGGCCTGGGCGACGGGTTCTCCGGTCATGGTGCCGACAAGGAGGTTCTCAATGTCGTTTTTAGTGGCCTGGAGGGCCTGGTCGGAGGCCATCTTGAGGTCGCTTCGAACCTTGGAGGCATAGTCTTCGGCTTCCTTGCGGGCCTTGGCGACAATGGCCTCGGCCTCGCTCCGGGCGTTCCCGATGATCCTGCCTGCCTCTTCATTGGCCCTGGAGAGGATGGCTTCCCCTTCGGCCTTGCCTTTGGCCAGACCCTCGTTGTAGAGCTTGTCTGTCAGCTGCTGAAGTTTGTCTTGCATATAATCAGTGATTTGTCTTAATGTTATTATTCTATCCGAGGAATCCGAGCAGGATACCGGCCGCAACCGCAGATCCGATGACTCCGGCTACGTTGGGGCCCATCGCATGCATGAGCAGGTGGTTGCCCGGGTCGAATTCCCTGCCCACGTTCTCGCTCACCCTGGCGCTGTCGGGAACGGCAGAAACTCCGGCGTTTCCGATAAGGGGATTGATCTTGCGCCCCTCTTTCAGGAAGAGGTTGAACAGTTTGACGAAGAGCACTCCGCAGGTGGTGGCGATCACGAATGACAGGAGGCCGAGGAGGAATATCTTCAGCGAGTTGCCTGTGAGGAACTTGTCGGCTTGTGTGGAGCATCCGACCGTAAGTCCGATCATCGTGGTCACGATGTCAATCAGGGCGTTGCTGGCTGTATTGGCTAGGCGCTTGGTAACCCCGCTCTCCTTGAGGAGGTTGCCGAAGAACAGCATTCCCAGCAACGGCAGGCCCGAGGGTACTATGAAGGCCGTGATCAGGAAACCGGCGATGGGGAAGATGATCTTCTCCTTCTGGCTGACCTGACGGGGCTGGGGCATCCGTATAAGCCTTTCTTTGTTGGTCGTGAGGGCGAGCATGATGGGCCTCTGGATGACCGGTACGAGGGCCATGTATGAGTATGCCGACACCGCGATGGCGCCCATGAGGTCTGGTGCAAGCTTGGAGGAAAGGAAGATGGCGGTCGGGCCGTCGGCTCCTCCGATGATGCCGATGGCTCCGGCTTCATTCGGGGCGAAGCCGAGGGCCAGCGAGAGCAGGTAGGCGCCGAAGATTCCGGTCTGCGCAGCCGCTCCGATAAGGATCAGCCTCGGCTGCGAGATGAGGGCCGAAAAGTCGGTCATCGCTCCGATTCCTAGGAAGATAAGGGGAGGGTACCAGCCTTGCTTGACACCCTGATAGAGGGTGTTGAGCACGGAACCGTCTTCGTAGATGCCTATGTTGAGACCGGGGAACATCGGGATGTTCCCTATGATCATGCCGAATCCGATGGGAACCAGCAGCAGGGGCTCCCATTCCTTCAGTATTGCGATGGTGATGAAGGTTATGCCTATGGCGATCATCACCAGGTTCTGCCATGAGCAGTTGTAGAAGCCCGTGAATTCCCAGAACTGGCGGAGGCTGTCAATGATTTGTTGCATTCCGCTTCGTTATGCGATGGTTACGATTTTGGCTCCTTCAAGGACGCTGTCGCCCTTGGAAACGTGGATGGCGCTTACCGTACCGGCGGCATCGGCCACGATGTCATTCTCCATCTTCATGGCTTCGATGACGGCCACCTTGTCTCCTGCTTTTACGCTCTGTCCTTCCTTTACTGAAACTTCAACGATGACTCCGGGAAGGGGAGAGACAATGTCTTTGCCCGGTCCGGCTGCCTTTGCGGCAGGGGCGGGGGCGGCTGCAGGGGCTGCCGGAACCGCTACGGCCGCAGCCACAGGCGCGGCTGCCGTTGCAGGACTAGGTGCGGGGGCATTCTCCATTTCCACCTTGTAGGAAGCCCCGTTGACGGTAACGTCGGCTATGTTCCCTTCGACGCCGTTCACTACGACCTCATAGTCATTCCCGTTGATTCTGTATTTGTACGTTTTCATATGATTGATGATTATTATTTGCGGTTCAATGCGGGATATCTCCTGAATCCCTGTGATTTCGAGGCCCACTGGGAGCCTTCCGAAGGCCTGATGGTGATGATGAAGCTCTCATTGTCATGCACCGTGTCCTGAAGGTATTCGTGCAGGGCCAATCCGATGGCGGCATAGACCTCCGATCCGAACTCAGACTGGAGGGCCATCGAAATCGCGGCAGCGACTTCGGGGTTCATCCCCTTGGAAGCGGGGGTCTTTTTCTTTTTCTGTCCGAAAAGTGCGGCGAAGAGCCACCAAAGCAGCATGAGGGCAATGAAGACCACGGAAACGGAAACGAGGGTGAGAATCCACCCGTGAGGGTCTTCCCTGGCCACTTTCTGGGCCCCTGTCTCCAGGCTTCCGCCTGCGTTGTAGCTTCCGGGAGTAGGGGAGGTGGTCCTTACGTCGTCGAAGATGACCGCCCTGTAGTCATGGGCGAATTTGGAGACGGACTTCCCTGCAGGGATGTCTGCGGGAATCTCGATGGAGTCCACGATGGTCCTTCCGTCATTGCTGACGAGATAGACGGTGGAACCGGCCCTGACGGGGAAATTCGTGTAATAGGTTCCGTCCGACCCGTGTCCGCTGGCGTAGAAGACCACGCTCTGGCGGGGTCCGAGCCTGGTGGAACGGTCGATGCCCGAAATGGGACTCTTCCTCAGGTCGGAAGGGTCGTCGGTGAGGAAGCAGCCTCCGAAATTGACAGTCCCCTGGGATGTGTTGAACAGCTCGATCCATCCTGTCTTCTCACCGTAGCCGTCCACCACCGAAGATTCGTCCGGAACCGCCATCACCTCGGAGATGATGAGGTCCGAAACGTTCTGGGCGAAGGCCTGGAGGCTCAGGACAATGGCTGCCGCCGTAAGAAATAGTTTCCTTGTGTCCATATTTCTACAGGGGAAGGTTGTCATGCTTCTTGGCAGGGAGTTCCTGCTTCTTTCCGGAAAGTTCCTCGAGGGCGCGGATGACGCGGAACCTGGTGTTGCGAGGCTCGATGACGTCGTCTATGTACCCCTTCTGGGCGGCCTGGTAGGGGTTGTTGAAAAGGTCTTCGTATTCAGCCTTCTTTGCGGCGCGGAGCTCTTCCTTTTCTACAGGGTCCTCGATTGCCTTGATGTCCTTGGCATAGAGGACGTTGACTGCACCGGCCGATCCCATGACCGCGATTTCGGCGGAAGGCCATGCATAGTTGATGTCTCCGCGGAGCTGCTTGCAGCTCATGACGATATGGGCGCCTCCGTAGGCCTTCCTGAGGGTGACGGTGACCTTGGGCACCGTGGCTTCGCCGTAGGCATACAGGAGTTTGGCTCCGTTGGTGATGACGGCCCCGTATTCCTGCTGGGTGCCGGGAAGGAATCCCGGTACGTCGACCAGGGTGACGATGGGGATGTTGAACGCGTCGCAGAAGCGGACGAAACGGGCACCCTTCCTCGAAGCGTTGATGTCCAGCGAACCGGCGAGCACTCCCGGCTGGTTAGCCACGATTCCCACGCTCCTGCCGTTCATGTGCGCGAAGCCTACGATGATGTTCTTTGCAAAGTTCTTATGTATCTCGAAGAATTTCCCGTCATCGACGATCCCGGCGATTACCCTGTACATGTCGTAGGGTTTGTTGGGGTTGTCGGGGATTATCTCGTTGAGGATATCGTCCACGCGGGAGACAGGGTCGGCAGTTGCCACCCTGGGAGCCTCTTCCATGTTGTTCTGGGGCAGGAACCCGAGGAGTTCCTTGATGATGCCGATCCCTTCCTGCTCATTTTCGGCGGCGAAGTCGGCCACGCCGCTCTTTGAGGAATGGACCTGCGCGCCCCCGAGTTCCTCCTGGCTGACATCTTCACCGAGTACGCTCTTGACGACCGCCGGGCCGGTGAGGAACATGTAGGATGTGTTCTTTACCATCACGG
Source organism: uncultured Bacteroidia bacterium (assembly GCA_902766985.1). Classification (GTDB taxonomy): domain Bacteria; phylum Bacteroidota; class Bacteroidia; order Bacteroidales; family UBA932; genus Cryptobacteroides. Next base: position 4,807 of record CACXFP010000105.1, read on the forward strand.
TAAAGTCGGTGAGGGCAGGGGAATAGACTGCTCCGCCAGCGCAGGGGCCGAAGATGCCGCTGATCTGGGGAACGACTCCGGAGGAAAGGATGTTGCGTTCGAATATCTCGCCATAGCCGGCCAGGGAGTCGATACCTTCCTGGATCCTGGCGCCTCCCGAGTCGTTGAGCCCGATGCAGGGGGCACCGTTGCGGACCGCCATGTCCATTACCTTGCAGATCTTTTCCGACATGGTTTTGGACAGGGATCCACCCGACACCGTAAAGTCCTGCGCATAGACATACACAAGCCTGCCGTTTATGGTGCCGCAACCTGTGACGACGCCGTCGCCGTCAGGATGGGAAGCATCCATTCCGAAATTGGTGCACCTGTGGTGCATGAACATGTCGTATTCTTCGAAGCTGCCTTCGTCGAGAAGCAGTGAGAGCCTCTCCCGGGCGGTAAGTTTACCTTTCTCGTGCTGGGCGTCGATTCTCTTCTGGCCGCCGCCGAGACGGGCCTTCGAGCGTCTTTCCACCAGTTTCTGGATATTGTCCTGCTGTATGCTCATATAATAAGGTGTTATTCTACAAATATACTGAAATATTCCTTTTTAATCACAAAAAAACCGACCGGGGCGTTGAAACTCCGGTCGGTTAATCCTTTTTGCCGGGATTTTCCGTCCATTATTCCTCAGCCGGCTTCATGTTGGTGTAGACATTGGTGACGTCTTCGTCTTCTTCGAGAAGGTCGGTGAGTTTGTTGAGGGTCTCCCGCTGTTCGGGGGTAACGTCTTTGAGATCGGTGTTGGGAATCCTTTCAAAGCCTCCGGAAGCAAGTTCGTAGCCGTTGTCTTCGATGTACTTCTGGATCGCTCCGTAAGACTCGTAGCTGCCGTAGATCACGACCTGCCTGGTCTCGTTGTCGTCCTCGTCCACCTCGGTCTCTTCGAATACCTCTTCAGCCCCGTAGTCGATGAGCTCAAGTTCGAGGCTCTCGATGTCGATGGGATTCGCGGGATCTTCCTTGATGCGGAAAACGCATTTGTGGTCGAACATGAAGGAAACGCTGCCGCTGGTTCCGAGGGTGCCTCCCATCTTGGTGAAATAGCTGCGGACATTGGCTACCGTACGGGTAGTGTTGTCGGTCGCGGTCTCAACGAGGTAGGCGATGCCGAAGGGACCGTAGCCTTCGTAGGTTACTTCCTTGAAGTCTCCCTGCTTGCTCTCGGTGGCTTTCTTGATGGCCCTCTCAACGTTTTCCTTGGGCATGTTCTCGCTCCTGGCCTCGGCAACGAGGGCGCGGAGCCTGGGGTTTCCGACTACATCGGGACCGCCCTGCTTGACGGCTATGGTTATTTCCTTGCCGATCCTGGTGAACGTTTTGGCCATGTGGCCCCAACGCTTGAATTTCCTTTCCTTGCGGAACTCAAATGCTCTTCCCATAATGCGGTATTATTTCTGCTGGCTTTCGAGCCTGGAAATGTATTTGTCGATGTCGTATCCTTCCTTGGACTGGGGATACTTGTCCTTGATCTTCTTGTAGAAACCGAGGGCCTTGGCATTGTCACCGAGTTCCTCGCATACGATTCCAGCCTTGAAGAGATAGGTCGCGGCGTACATGTTGTCCTTCCTGGCAGCCGCTTTCTCGAACCAGCCGAGTGCTGTCTGGAGGTCTCCGAGCTCTACGTAGCAGTCGCCCAGGCAGGAATAGCACCTCGCGGAGAGGATGTCGTCCTTGCCGTTGTATTTCTTGAGGTAGCTGACGGCCTTGTCGTAGTTGCCGAGGTTGTACTCGCAGATTCCGGCATAGAGATAGACGGACTTGCCGGCCTTGGTGCCGTATTCGTCGATGATCTGGGAGAATCCGAGCACGTTTCCGTCCCCGTTGAGGGCGAGGTCGTATTCGTTGTTGCGGAAATTGGCCTCGGCGGGATAAGTCTGCTCCATGGCCTCGGCCTTCTTGGGCTGGAGGTAGAACTTCGCGTAGGCGAGGATGCCCAGACCGATCAGGAGGATCGCGGCGAGGCAGCCCCAGATGGTATTTCCGTATCTGTTAAAAAATTCTTCAGTCTTGGAGACCTGCTTGATCACTTTTTCCTGACGGGCCTCTTCCTGGTTCCTGTTTTCAACTTTTGCCATATATGCGTTTGTTTTACTTATATCCGATAAGGACGGCAAAATTATAAAAAAACATTCAATGCGGCAATAATTTGTTATATTTGTAGAGAAAAAAATGCCCGCCGGATGCCAGTCCTAAACAAGATAGTAGTACAGGATTTCAGGAACATAAGTTTCCAGGAACTTTCCTTTTCCCCGAACGTGAACTGCATTTCGGGCAACAACGGTGAAGGCAAGACCAACCTCATGGACGCCATCTGGTACCTTTCGATGACGAAGAGCGCCTTCACCCCTTCTGACAGGTACAATTTCCGCCATGGGACCCATTCCTTCGCCATATCCGGCACCTACAGGATGAACGACGGCCTCGTGTCGAGGTTCTCGGTGCAGGTGGATGACCAGGGGGCCAAGAGAATCCGCCGGGACGACAAGCCCTGCTCCAGGATTTCTTCGCACATCGGCCTCCTTCCCATTGTAATGGTCTCTCCTTCGGATATTTCCCTTGTCAGCGAATCTGGCGAGGAGAGAAGGAAATTCGTCAACGCCGTCCTCTCGCAGATGTCGGCGGAATACCTGTCGGGGGTGCAGCAGTACAACCGTCTTCTCGCCCAGAGGAACAAGATGCTCAAGGACGGCAGGCCGGACGAATCCCTTCTCGAAGTGTTTGACCGTAAGATGGCCGACTGCGCCGTTCCAATATACGAAGCCCGCAGGCAGTTCTCCGAGGCCCTCCAGCCCGTAGTCGCGGAGAATTACAGGTCGCTTTCAGGAGGAGGGGAGGAAGTTTCAATCAGGTACCGCTCCGACCTTGACAAAGGGGACCTTGCTGACGTCCTGGCCGCATCCAGGGGCAAGGATATGGCCCTCGGTTTCACGACAGCGGGCCTCCAGCGTGACGATTTCATATTCGGGATGGACGGCTGGCCCATACGGCGCTGCGGCTCCCAGGGGCAGCAGAAAAGTTTCTTGGTTTCGCTGAAATTCGCCCAGTACGAGATCATGAAACGCAGGTATTCTTTCGCGCCGATGCTCCTGCTGGACGACGTGTTCGACAAACTTGACATGGGAAGGATATCCAACCTCATCGCGATGGTCGCAGGGAGTGATTTCGGACAGATTTTCATTACGGACAGCAACAAGGTGAGGATGTCTTCGGTGGTGGACAGCATCACAAGCGACAGGGCCTATTTCGAGTGTTCCGCCGGCTCGTTTAAGTCCATCTAGGCCATGGAAAGCAAAGGCACAAGGATCAACCGCAAGAAGGCCCTCTCGATGGAAGAGGTGGTGGGGATGTATATCCGGGAGATGAAAATCGTTTCCGGGCTCAACACCCAGAGGATTTTCGAAGCATGGGACAAGGCTTCGGGATTGGGACAGTACACCCTCAGGCGCTTTTTCAGGAACGGGACGCTGTATGTCACGATGAGTTCTTCCATGATCCGCAGCCAGCTGATGTTCCAGAGGGAGTCCCTTGTGGGCAGGATCAACGAAATCCTGGCGGAGGACCCTCTCTTTACCGGGGACGATTCCAGGGTAGGATATGTCAGGGAGTTAGTCCTTAAATAGTTATGCAGGGTAAGCTGAAGATAGTGGTGGATGACATGATTCCCTTCATCGAAGGGGTCTTCGAGCCGTATGCCGAAGTGGTCTATATGGCAGGGGAGGAGATATCCCGGGAGGATGTCATCGATGCCGACGCCCTGATCCTCCGGACCCGCACAAGGTGCGACGCCTCCCTTCTTGACGGGACTGCCGTCAGATTCATCGCTTCGGCGGCAATAGGCACCGACCATATTGATTTCGACTATAGCAACTCCCATGGGATCGTGGTCAGGAACGCCATCGGCTGCAATGCCGGAGGTGTGATGAACTACGTCTTTTCCGCCCTCTACGGCTGCGCTTCGAGGAAGGCTATCCCGCTGGAAGGGAAGACGATGGGCATAATCGGAGTAGGGAACGTAGGGAAGAGGGTTGAAAGGATGGCGAATTATCTTGGTTTCAAGGTGCTTAGGAACGATCCCCCGAGGGCTGAAGCCGAGGGCCGCGACGGGTTCTGCGACCTTGACACCCTCCTGGAGAGTTCCGATATCATCACCCTCCATGTCCCGCTTGACGCGAGTACCCGCGACATGGCGGATGCATCTTTCTTCTCCAAGATGAGGGACGGGGCCTTCCTTATCAACACATGCCGTGGTGAAGTGATCGTGGAAGAAGATCTTATAGCCGCCCGCCCGCATCTCGGCCCTGTCATCATCGACACCTGGCGCCATGAACCCCGGATCAACCGGGAGCTGATGGATGTGACCGACATCGCCACTCCCCATATCGCTGGCTATTCCTACGCCGGGAAGCAGAACGGGACGGCGATGGCAGTCAGGGCCGTTGCCCGGTTCTACGGTCTCGAGCATCTTTATGAATTCTTTCCGGCTACTGAAGTCATCGAGGAAGAATCGGTCAAGCTGGACCTCAGGGGGAAGAAACAGGGTGAGATAGCCTCCCTCATCCAGTACAATTACCCTATTTTTACGGATGATTTCTTTTTCAGGATCAATCCGGATGATTTTGTCAGGCTCCGTTCAGAGTATCAATACAGAAAAGAATATTACGTAGACTATTAAAGCCATGTTCAATCAGGAAGACACTAAAATGATAACCTCGCGCGGCTCTTCAGTGAAGGTCGTTGAAGCTCAGGTTGAAAGGTTCAAGAAAGGATTTCCATGGATCAGGATCATCGGTCCTGCCACCCCGGAGAGGGGGATAGACGTCCTTTCCGCGGAAGAGGAGAAAGACGCGGTGGAATATTGCGGGAAGGCGGAAATGGCGGGGAAATGCAAGTTCGTTCCCGCGTCCGGCGCCGCCTCCAGGATGTTCAAGGATATATTCGCCGGACTCTCGGAACTTGAGGGGGGCAAAGACGTTGCACCCGGCTCTGCCGTCGACAGGCTTTCTTCTTCCATAGAGAAATTCGCCTTCTATACTCCGGAACTGTTCGGAAAACCTGAGGATTCCATGGAGTACAGGAAGTCCGTGGCATCGAAGGTGCTCACTGACGAGGGACTCGCCTATGGCTCGAAGCCCAAGGGAGTGATCCTGTTCCATCGTTACGTGGATGAGGTGCGCACCGCTTTCGCGGAGCATCTTGTCGAGGCCCAGGAATACATGAAGAACGCCGACGGAAGCTGCAACCTTGTCGTCACGATTTCCCCCGAACACAGGGAGCTCTTCGAGGCGGCCCTCGCCGCCGTGAAGGAAAAATTCGAGAAGAGGTACGGGGTGAAGTACAACATCTCTTTCACATACCAGTCGAAGGCCACGGACACGATCGCCGTCGACATGAAGGACAGGCCTTTCCGCAAGGATGACGGCTCCCTGCTCTTCCGTCCCGCCGGCCACGGGGCGCTTATTTACAATTTGAACGATGTCGATGATGAGGTGGTGTCCATCAAGAATATAGACAATGTCTCCAACGAGAGGCTGCTGCCGCTCACCGCGAAATACAAGAAGGTCCTGATGGGCAGGGCGCTGATTCTCAGGGACAGGATATTCTCATATCTCCGGGCCCTCGATGCCGAGGCTGACCCCAAGGCCCCTTCCTGCCACAGGCTCTGCGACGAGATAGAATCCTTCCTGGACAGGGAACTCTGCACCCAGGTGCCCCTTACCACCACGGCGTCTGCCCGCGTGGCCCTGCTCCGCTCCAAGCTCGACCGCCCTATCCGTGTCTGCGGAATGGTCAGGAACCAGGGAGAGCCCGGAGGAGGACCGTTCGTGGTCGGGCTTAAAGACGGTTCCACGTCCCTCCAGATCCTGGAAGGCGCCCAGATCAACAAGGATGACGCCGGGGCCATGGAGGCCCTTTCCCGCGCCACCCACTTCAATCCCGTCGACCTGGTATGCTGCCTCCGCAACTATAAGGGAGAGAAATTCGACCTCCTCAAGTATGTGGATGAAGACGCCGGATTCATCAGCTCCAAGAGCTGGCAGGGCCGCGAACTCAAGGCACTGGAACTTCCCGGTCTCTGGAACGGCTCGATGAGCGACTGGAACACCCAGTTCGTCGAGGTCCCGGTCGAGACTTTCAACCCCGTAAAGGTCGTCCTCGACCTTCTCCGCCCCGCCCATCAGGGATAGCGGAAGGTGAACGGAATAATAATAAACGTTATTGTTATGAGTAATATCAGATTGCTGTTGTTGGCGTTCTTCATGTCGTGTTCCGTCGGCATGTCGGCGCAGGAAGCTCCGGAGTCCGCTCCCGTCAATATGGAAGAGCCTTCGGAAGATTATCAGGTCCTTGTAAACGGAAATCCGATTTGTGTGTACAAGGCCCGTGTAAGCAAGACCCCTGTAAACCAGGTCTGGCCTGGGTACCAGCGGCCGGTTGAGCAGACGGAGATCGCCGCGTTCGCGTACTTTGATTTCCACAAGGGAGACGAAATAACGGTCATTCCGAAAGAGAAAGTGGAAACCTATGTAATAAGGCCTTCGAGTTATGGGATCAAGCATGCGGTTGCCGGCAATGCCATCAGTTTCAAAGTCGACAAGCCATGCCAGCTGGTGGTGGAAGTGAACGGTTTCCATAAAGCCTTGCATCTTTTCGTCAACCCGAAGGAACTGGCTAAAAAGCCCGACATCAACGATCCCAAGGTACATTATTTCGGTCCGGGCTACCACGATGCGGGAGTCATCAACGTCAAGAGCGGCGAAACAGTCTATGTGGACGAAGGGGCCGTGGTTTATGGCTGCGTTCGCGGAGTCGGAGTGGAGAACGTGACAGTTACGGGGAAGGGGATTCTGGACTGCAGCAAAATGAAAAGGCCTGTCGAAAGGGATCCCGAGTCTGATAAGCTGGACATTCCCGGGGATAACTCGTGGTCCCAGGACTGGGGTACCTCATCAATCATAAGGGGCGCCATTTTAGGCTTCTACAAGTCCGAAAACATCAAGATAAGCGGAGTTATCCTGCGCGACCCGTCCATGTGGACCCTGGTCACGCAGGACTGTAGGAACGTTGATATCGACAATGTTAAACTGATAGGGCTCTGGCGTTACAACACCGACGGCATAGACCTGTGCAACAGCTCCCATGCGAAGATACGCAACTCCTTCCTCCGTACATTCGATGATGGAGTCGTCGTCAAAGGGCTGGACTTCGCCTACATAGATGGTTACAAGGTCATAGAGGACATCAGGGTGGACAACTGCGTCATCTGGTGCGACTGGGGCCGTGCCCTGGAAATCGGTGCCGAAACATACGCCGACGAGATCAGGAACATCAGGTTCAGCAATTGCGAGATCGTGCGTTTCACCCAGTACGCCGTTGACATCCAGAGCTGGCACCACGCCCGCGTGCACCATTTGACATACAAGAATATCAATGTAGAAGAACCTATCCTGGAAGGGTGCTTTCTCGGGACAAGTCCGATTGACCTGAAATGGATGGGAGGAATGATCTGCGCGGAATTCGCCGGGAGCCGGGAATGGAACCACCGCCGTGACGGACTTATCGAACACCTCAGGTACAAGAATATCAGGTATACCGGCTCCGCCCCTACCTATATACGCTTCTACGACTGGGACAGGGAACACTATGTCCGTGACGTAATCATCCGCGGCTGCACCATCAACGGCCGCAAGGTCAATCCCCGTGACATCCGCCTCGACAACGGCATGGATGGGCTGAAGATAAGGCCGTAAGTATTGTTTTACACCTTGAACGCTTGCGTTCTGTAGGGGTGGGTGTTCACATGATTACGATAACAGGAGAGGGGCGTTTTATATGGTGGAACTGTGGTCGTAAGGTAATACAGCATGGAAATTCCGACGCAGAGTGCCCCCCTGTCCGATCATGCCTTAATATGTTGAGGCAATCTGCCTACTTGACTTTGCTTGTGGAGAGATTCCCGTTGTCGTCGATGGTGATAGTGAAAAGATTGCCTCCCGGCGAAGAGAGGTACAGTTTGTCAACTACAAGACCGCCTTCCACGTTTACGTGTTTCCCATTGTCCGTCCTGAGGTTCATCTGGCCGTTGCACTGCACCTCGATGGGAATGAAGGATACGCAGGGATCACCATCCTTGAGGGTCCTGATGACCTTGAAATCAGTGTCCTGGTCATCGTTCGTGAAAGCATTGCCTATCTCGATGTAGAGGGTGTTGGGGTAATACCCTCCGGGCTGAATGGCCTGGTTCCTGGAATAGCCGATAGCTCCTCTTTCAATGAATTCAGGATCCATGAAAGCTATGGCGGCGTTGCCGTATATCTCATCATTGTGGCTCATGTTCCTCAGGGAAAGGACATTGTCGGTGAACACATTTCCGTTTTCGGGGACGGTAATTTCCATCATTTCCCTAACCATCTTGTCGGTTGACATGGGATTATTTGAAGGAACATGGACTGCTTCTGTAAAATTGTTGCCGCAGCCGCATAGGGAAATAGCCGCGAAGGCAAAACACAATGCTTTTTTCATTTTGTTTTTTTTCAAATATAGACATAATCTGCTTGTTGTCAAACACACACCATCCAAAACTCAGGCGACTGCGCGGGACACCTTCGTCATTTTTTGTAAATATTTTCAAAAAAAAAAATTGGAAATATGGAATTGTGTCGTATCTTTGCAGTGTGTTAATGAACTAATACACTAAAGACCATGATAGAAATCAAGAACCTGGCGTTCAGCTACGGCACTGTCCCGGTGTTGAAAAACATCACCACGAATCTGGAGGAGGGCAAGATTTACGGCCTCCTTGGCGAGAACGGTGTGGGGAAGACGACGTTGCTGACCCTCCTTGCCGGCCTGAAGAAGCCTTCCGCCGGCACGATCTCCATCGACGGGGAAGACCCGTACAAGCGTAATCCTTCATTCCTCAGCGGGCAGTACTATCTTCCCGACGAGGTGTCTCCCGTAAACATGACCGCCGAAGAGTATTCCCGTTTCGCCGGGAAGTTCTGGCCGAATTATGACCATGAAAAATTCTTGACCATCATGGCGGAATTCGAGAACGAGACGGACAAGAAGATGAACAGGATGTCGGCCGGTCAGCTCAAAAAGACGTACATCGCGTTCGCGTTTGCCTGCAACACCCGTTACCTTTATATGGACGAGCCGACGAACGGGCTCGACATCCCTTCCAAGACACAGTTCCGCAGCGCCCTCTCCAAGCACACGGCCGAAGATTCCACCATCGTCATTTCCACCCACCAGGTGCGTGACCTTGAGAACCTTATCGATCCCATCATCATCCTGGACCGCCAGGATGTGCTCCTCAACGCTTCGATTGAAGAAATCACGTCAAAACTCTGGTTCGATTACGGGAATGTCATCCGAGAAGACTCCCTCTGGTCCGAACAGCTCCCCGG
>CACXFP010000106.1 GCA_902766985.1 uncultured Bacteroidia bacterium
GTCTCCGTTTGCTTTCGAGAGGATGATGTCCTCAGTCTTAAGCGAAATCCTCAGCTGTCCTTCGGCAGAGACTGGCACGGGATCGGTCTCCCTTGAACATGAAGCAAGGAAGAAGGTTGCTATGCATGCCGAGAACAATAGTTTTCTCATTTTCCAAATGAATGAAATGATACAAAATCTCTCAAAGATACAAATAATAATGTTTATATGATGTCCCTGCTTTGGATTATTGGCCGCTATTCCGTATTTTTGGGGGTGGAAAACCGATATATGATGAAGAAAGCCTTTCTTTTCATTTCCGCTTTGCTGGCGCTTGCAGCGTGCAAAAACGGGAGTGTCGTCCAGACTGAGGTACGTGAGTATGCGGACTCGACCTCACATGCCTTCCTGAAGATGCATGCAGAGCTTCCGTTGCCCTCGGATGCCGTCTCATCAGCGATCCGCTCTTCACTCATCGATGTTATGGACGGGCAGCTGAGCCAGGTTTCCTACGGCGAGCCCCAAAGGTATTTCCCCCGTTTCGATGGCGATGCCGGCGATACCGATGCCCTGCTTTCCTACTATGGACAGCAGACCATGAAGCAGATTGCGCAGTTGTCCCAGGAAGATGCGGATGAACGGGAGTTCCTTATAAGGGAAAACGATGAACTCACTGCGGAGGAGAGGGAGGAGATGCTCGCCGGATTCCCTTCGTGGGAATACGATTTCAACCTCAGGAAGGTGGCTGATACCCTCAATTACGTCGTGTTCCTTTCCGAAAACTATGTTTATATGGGAGGCGCCCATGGCGGCGTGACCGGCGGAGGTTATCTGACTTATGACAAGAAGAGCGGAAGCCTGGTTGAAAAGATGCTGGATCCTGCCTGTGTGACCGACATCCAGCCTGTGCTGGTCCGCGGGCTTATGAGGTATTATTCAGAAGTCGGGGCAGAAATGCCTGAGGAGGAAATGCTCGAACATCTCCAGGTCGAGGGCGGAATCATTCCATTGCCCGCATGGACCCCTTATCCCACGAAAGAAGGCCTTGTCTTTGTCTACCAGCAGTACGAGATCGCTTCTTATGCCGACGGAATGCCTTCGTTTACCGTCCCCTATGCGGAAATCAAGCCCTGGCTTACCGCAGAGGCGAAATCTGTCCTCTCATCTTACAGGTTCTAGATTATACGGACAGTATGAAAACAGAATCAACCTTCCTGTCGGACCTTCTGAAATCGCTGGGTGAAAAGCTCAAGGAATCCCTGACCTCGGTACTTCCCGTCACTTTCATAGTCATCCTGCTTTCCTTGACTCCCTGGCTCAACCTTACCGGACGTGAAATCGAGATATTCGTCATCGGCGCGCTGCTGTTGATTGTAGGCATCAGCCTTTTCAATGTCGGCGCCGATATGGCGATGACGCCCATGGGACAATATGTCGGAGAGGGTCTCACGTCTTCGAAAAAAATAGGGATACTCCTGTCTGTCGCCTTCGTGATGGGCCTTCTTATCACCGTCGCAGAGCCCGACCTTTCTGTCCTTGCCTCCCAGGTCAGCGCCATCATGGATGGCAAACTGCTGATATACACCGTAGGACTGGGAGTTGGACTTATGCTCCTGCTGGGAGTCATAAAGATTATCTTCCATGCGGACCTGACGTCCATCCTTCTGTTCAGTTACATGGTGCTGTTCTGCCTTGCTGCCCTCCTGATGGATAACGATGACCGCTGGCCGCTCCTGTCCATGTGCTTCGATTCGGGAGGTGTAACGACAGGTCCCATTACCGTTCCTTTCATAATGGCCTTCGGCGTCGGCATAGCCATGACGGTGGGAGGACGCAACGCATCCGAGAACAGTTTCGGACTTATCGCCCTCTGTTCCGTCGGTCCCATAGCCGCAGTTCTGGTCCTTTCTGCCTTGAGCTCGGGTCCCCTTGATTTCAAGATTCCCGATTATTCGATGGATTCCGTCATGGAGGAGGGAATCGCCGCCCTGTTCATCGGCACCATGGGCGACGTCGCCCGTTCCCTGGTGTTCATCATCCTTTTCTTTTTCATATTGCAGTTCCTGGTATTGAAACTTCCCAGGACCAAGATACTGCAGATCGTGTTCGGCGTCATATACACCTTCGTCGGCCTGGTTCTGTTCCTGTCAGCCGTCGAGTTGTCTTTCATGCCCATCGGTTACAAGATAGGCCAAAGCCTTTCGTCCCTGAATCCGATGATAATCGTAATATTCGCCTTCATTATCGGCAATGTGGTGGTCCTGGCTGAGCCTGCCGTCCATGTCCTGAACAACCAGGTCAATGAGATTACAGGAGGCGAGGTGTCCCGGCGGCAGATGATGATCGCCTTGTCGATCGGAGTCGGCGTTTCGATCGGGCTCTCCGTAATAAGGGTGTTTTTCGGTTTCTCACTGCTTTATTACCTCATTCCGGGATACATCATTTCTCTCGGTCTTTCGTTCCTTGTCCCCAAGCTCTACACTGCAATCGCTTTTGATTCAGGCGGAGTGGCCAGCGGCCCCCTCACATCCAGCTTCATCCTCCCCTTCGTGATCGGCGCCTGCGTGGCCTTGAAGGGGGAGTCATCTGTTCTGGAGCTGGCTTTCGGCGTGGTGGCCATGGTCGCCATGACTCCGCTTATCACCATCCAGAGCCTCGGTTTCAGGTCGGTGCTTTCAGTCAGGATGCGCAGGAATGCCGCCGTGCGCCGTATCCTGGCTTCCAAAGACGAAGATCCTATCATCTATTTTGAATAAACGCCTATGTCACGGAATATCGCCCCGGTAAAGTTGGAAATGCTGCTCGTCGTCGTCCACGACAAGAAGACGGCATATTACTCCTCCCTTATCCAGCAGCAGCAGGCAAATCTCCAGATTACCATGCCCTGCAAGGGCACGACCCATCTCATCCTCAATTACCTTGGACTTACCGACCGTCCCAAGACTCTCATCATGAGCGTTGTGCGCGAAGATGAATCGGCTTCCCTGGTGTCCCTACTCGACGAGACTTTCAAGAAAGGAGGCGACTATAAGGGAATCGCCCTTACGGTGCCTTTTTCCAGCATGATAGGCGCGCTTGCCTACGGGTTCTTAAGTAACGAAAAACAAATTAAGGAGAATTCATAA
>CACXFP010000107.1 GCA_902766985.1 uncultured Bacteroidia bacterium
CCTCATCGATGCCTTGGTACGCAGGGCTGACCGCGGTGAGATCCGTGACGTAAGGTTCCACCATTTCCACACGGAAGGCCCCGCCCCTTATTCCAACCCTGAATATACCGGTATATTCTTTGATCAGGGATTCTTCATCGGCCCCAACGTGAGAGCGGACGTCAACGCCGGCTACGCCGACTATCTCCCCGTTCATCTCGGTGAATCCCAGAAGCTTTACCGCGCCGGCATCCTCCCCTGCGACGTCGCCATGGTCCAGGTGTCCCTCCCCGACGAAAACGGATTCGTCTCCCTAGGGACCTCGGTTGACGCCTCGGTGGGGGCTGTTGAAGTGGCGAAGACCGCCATTGCCGTGGTCAATCCGCACGTACCGTTCTCATATGGAGACCTGATTCCGCTTGAAAGGTTCGACTACGTGGTAAAGGATGACACCCCTCTCATTACAAAGGACTTTGCAGAGCCCACACCCACGGAAGTGCTCATAGGGAAGAACTGTGCCGAACTGGTGCCCGACGGAGCCTGCATCCAGATGGGAATCGGAGCGCTTCCGAACGCCCTCGCCGGCCAGCTCAGGAACCACAGGAACCTCGGCCTTCACACGGAAATGTTCGCCGACGGCCTGCTCAGGCTCATCAAGGCGGGAGTCATCAACGGGTCCTGCAAGAAGATAGACACCGGCAAGGTCGTTGCCTCCTTCCTTCTCGGAAGCCAGGAAGTCTATGACTTCATCGATCATAATCCGATGGTGCAGATGAGGGATATCAAATATACGAACGACCCATGGGTCATCGCCCGGAACCCCAACATGATGGCTATCAATTCCGCAACGGAGGTGGACCTCACCGGCCAGATAAGCGCGGACTCCATCGGCACCCGCATCTTCTCCGGCACCGGCGGGCAGCTTGAATTCGTCAAGGGAGCGACGATGTCGGAAGGCGGCAAGTCTGTCACCGCATTCGCCTCCAGGACAAAGAACGGAAAGACCAAGATCGTTCCCATCCTGAACCCGGGAGCCGGAGTGGTCACCCCCCGGGCCGACGCCCACTGGATCGTCACCGAATACGGAGCTGTGGACCTCACCGGCAAATCCCTGCAGGAAAGGGCTAAACTACTGATAAGCATCGCCCATCCCGACGACCGTGAAGTCCTCGACCGCGCAGCCTTCGAGCGCTTCGGGCCCAACTACCGCAACCTGAGCATATAATACATCTTATACCCACCAATATACCATCGGAGGCTTAAGTTCCGGCATCGCTGAAAAAAGCGAACCGGAATCTTAAGCCTCCGATGGCTGAATGCCAGGGAATCTAGTCTTTCAGGGAAGCGATGACATCCTGGTTGACGTCATGCAGCCTGGCCTCATCCATCTTGATAACCTTGCGGTCATAGGTCATGAGACCGTTCACCTCGCCCTCGACATCGGTGGTCTGGGTATATACGGCAGCAGCGCACCCGTATCCGATAAGGGCTTTCAGCTGGCCGGCGAAGTTGGTATATTCCTTCAACACCTCTTCCCCGTCCTTGTACTGCACATAGCCCCAGTTCCTGTCCGACTGCCAGAGGTGCCCCTTCAGAGGGAGACCTATGCCGCCATACTCGCCGAGGACATTGATCATATCGAAATCCCAGAAATTCATCCAAGGTTCGGGATAATGGTGGCAGTCGATGATGTCACCTATCTTGGATTCATCCCTTGTCATGCCGTTTTCCCTCTTGCGGGTGTACCAGTTGCCTCCCGAAGCCATGTTGATGAGCCTGGTAGGATCCTGTTCACGGGTAAAGTCAACGGCGGCTGCAGTATTGAACTGGGCCCAAGCCTCGTTGAAAGGAACCCAGACGACGATGCACTGGAACTTGTTCAGCTGGGCGATGATTTCCTTCCACTCCTTGTAATAATTATCCTTTGCTGCCCTGGAAGCGCGCACGTCTTCGCCTCGGTTGTAAGTCCATGTATCCCAGCGATTTCCGTCATGATCACAGAAGGAAGGCATGTCCTGCCATACAAGGATGCCGTATTTGTCGCAGTAGTAATACCAGCGGGAAGGTTCCACCTTGATATGCTTGCGGATCATGTTGTAACCGAAGTCCCTGGTTTTTATGACGTCAAACTCGAGGGCCTCATCGGTGGGAGCGGTATAGAGCCCGTCTGGCCACCATCCCTGGTCCAGAGGTCCGAACTGGAAGAGGGACCTGTCGTTGAGTGCCATCCTCTTGCGGCCATCGGCATCCTTTTTCGCGGAGATCTTCCTGAGAGCGGTGTATCCGAGGACCTCATCCACGGTCCTGCCACCCCTCTCGAGGGTGATCTTCAGGCCATAGAGGTAAGGGCAGTCAGGAGACCACAGCACGGCGCCGGGAATGACCACTTTGATCGGCTCGCCAGCCGCAGCTGCGGTTTCAGCCACCACGGGACCAGCGCCTTTCTCGGGATCATATCCCACGCCGCCGCCGATGACAGCAACCTTCACCTTGTCCCCGGCCTTAGCCCCGCACACATCGACATCCAGGCAGACCGAACCTTCCGCTATATCGGAAACAACATTGTAATCAGCAACATAGGCTTCGGGTACAGCCTCCAGCCACACTGTCTGCCAGATTCCGGATACCGCCGTATACCATATCCCTGAAGGATTGGATACCTGCTTTCCGCGAGGCTGGATATCGTTGTCAGTCCCATCCAGGACCTTTACCACGAGTTCCTGGACTCCGCTCTTCCCGAGGGCTGAGGTTATGTCATATGAGAAATGGGTGTATCCTCCGGTATGTGTTCCCATCTCCTTGCCGTTTACCCAGACTTGGGCAGACCAGTCCACGGCCTCGAAATTCAGGATGACCTTCTTTCCTTTCCACTGGGAAGGCACCCTGAAGGTAGTCCTGTACCACAGGGCGTCATTGTCGGTGAATGTCCTGCCGACTCCTGAAAGGGAGGACTCGACACAGAAAGGGACGAGTATCTTTCCGTCAGCTCTGGATGGCCTGGCCTCACCTTTCCCGGTAATGGCATAGTCCCACAGACCGTTCAGATTGAGCCAGTTCCCTCGGACAAGCTGAGGCCTGGGATACTCCGGGAGAACATTGGAGGGAGAGACCTCCTCCGCCCATTTCGTCCTGATATGGTCTCCGGCAGGAGACCAGTCCTGTGCAGAAAGGATCCCTGAAAAAGCAAGGGATACTGCAAGTAATGAAGCAATTCTGATTCTCATATTAGGTATAGTGTGTTATTGATTGTCCGGTATCACAAATATACGCAATAAAAGGGGAGATTCTGGCATATTATCCGGATTTTATTTCATATTTTTGTAAGAACTGACATAATACCGGCAGGACTTCCATGATATCATTTCTTCTGAGCGTTCTGGCCCTGATCCTGGGCTACATCTTCTACGGAGGTTTCATCTCCAGGGTCTTCGGTCCCAAGCCATCCCGGCCCACACCCGCCGTCACGAAGGCGGACGGGGTGGACTTCATACCCATGCCGACATGGAAGGTCTTCATGATCCAGTTCCTCAACATAGCGGGCACAGGTCCTATCTTCGGAGCTATCATGGGCGCCAAGTTCGGTCCGTCCGCATACCTGTGGATCGTGTTCGGCTGCATCTTCGCAGGAGCCGTCCACGACTATTTTTCCGGAATGATGTCCATCCGCCACGGCGGGGCCGGACTTCCGGACCTGGTCGGTATCTACCTCGGTCCCAGGGCCAAGCGGATCATGCTGGTCTTCTCGGTCCTGCTTCTCCTGCTGGTAGGGGCCGTGTTCGTGTACTCCCCCTCCATCATCCTCGGGGATATGGCTCCGGTCGGAGGAGGAGGCCGGACGTCCATGTTGTTCTGGGCCGGTATAATATTCATATATTACATTCTCGCGACCCTGCTCCCCATCGACAAGATTATCGGGAAAATCTATCCCGTCTTCGCGATAGCCCTGATTTTCATGGCCCTGGCACTGATGGCCGGCCTGATAGCCAAATGGCCTTCCCTGCCGGAATTCTGGGATGGCCTCCAAAACAGGGCTCCAAGCGTCGGAGTCAACGGCCAGAGCATTTTCCCCTGCCTTTTCATTACGATCGCCTGCGGGGCCATAAGCGGCTTCCACGCCACCCAGAGTCCCATGATGGCAAGGTGCATCAGGAACGAAAAGCTCGGCAGGCCGGTCTTCTACGGATCGATGATAACCGAAGGACTCGTAGCCCTTATCTGGGCCGCGGTTTCATCTTATTTCTTCTTTGACGGAGGTGCGGCTGAAGTCGGTTCATCCATAAGTGCACAGGCCCCGGAAGTGGTTACAAAGGTTTCCAGGGGCTGGCTGGGCATTTTCGGAGGGATTCTAGCCTTGCTCGGCGTAGTCGCAGCCCCGATAACCAGCGGAGACACGGCCCTGAGGAGCGCCCGTCTTATCTCCGCCGATTTCCTGAAAATCGACCAGAAGCGTGTGCGCAACAGGCTTCTCACCTGCCTTCCCATCTTCATCGCCGTCGCCCTCCTGCTCAGGTTCAACATGTCGGACGCCCAGGGATTCAACAAGATATGGGGCTGGTTCGGATGGGCGAACCAGGCTCTCTCCGTCTTCATGCTCTGGACCGCAACAATCTATCTGTCGAAGAGGAAGAAGGGGAAATACTACATTCTCACCCTGATTCCCTCTTCTTTCATGACCTCGGTCGTGACCACCTTCTTCTTCGTATCAAAGACACACCTGCTGCCCTCCTCGTGGACATCCTTCCTCGGAGTCGCGACGTTCCTCGCCTCACTGGTGCTGTTTGACCTGTGGAGGATACGCAGGACCAGGATATTGAAAATGAAATCAACAAAATAATAACGAAATGCTCGACAAAGAAAGAGGGCTGTACATAGCCCACAGCGACAACGGTCCGATCAGCATGATCGGCAAGATGGCAAACAGGCACGGACTCGTATGCGGAGCCACCGGTACCGGAAAGACCGTCACCCTCCAGGTCCTGGCCGAGACTTTCTGCCAAGCCGGCGTTCCCTGCTTCATGGCCGACATGAAGGGGGACCTCTCCGGAATAAGCCAGGCTGGCAAGACCAGCTCTTTCATCGAAAAGAGGATGCCTGAATTCGGAATCGAGAATCCCCAGTTCCAGGGATGTCCGGTGAGGTTCTTCGACGTCTTCGGAGAGCAGGGACACCCCATGAGGGCCACGATTTCCGACCTCGGCCCGATGCTCCTGGCCAGGCTCCTTGAACTCAATGACGTGCAGACCGGAATCCTGAACATAGTCTTCAGGATCGCCGACGACGAAGGCCTGCTTCTGATCGACATGAAGGATCTCCGCGCGATGCTCGACTTCGTGTCCAGGCATGCCGCCGAGTACAGGTCCACATACGGCAACATCACCACAGCCAGCATCGGCTCCATCCAGAGGGCCCTCCTCGCCCTCGACAGCGAAGGGGCTGACAAGTTCTTCGGAGAACCGGCTTTCGACGTCCTCGACCTTCTCCAGACCGAAGGCGGCAAGGGTATCATGAACGTCCTCGCGGCCGACAAGCTGATGCTCAAGCCGAAACTCTACTCCACCTTCCTGCTGTGGATGATGTCGGACCTCTACGAGAAGCTTCCCGAGGTCGGCGACCTGGAATATCCCAAGCTGGTGTTCTTCTTCGACGAAGCCCATATGCTGTTCGACGGGACGTCCAATGCCATGGTATCCAAGATCGAGCAGATCATCAGGCTCATCCGGAGCAAGGGAGTGGGCATCTATTTCGTCACCCAGTACCCTACCGACGTTCCCGAATCCATCCTCGGCCAGCTAGCCAACAAGGTCGAGCATGCCCTCCGCTCCTATACCCCCAAGGACCAGAAGGCCGTACGGGCCGCAGCCGAGTCTTTCAGGTCCAATCCCGCATTTGACACGGCGGAGGCCATTTCATCCCTGGGTACCGGTGAAGCCCTTGTATCATTCCTCGATGAAAAGGGTGCTCCCAATATCGTGGAAAGGGCGAAGATCCTGTTCCCCCTCAGCCAGATCGGTGCCATCACAGAAGGCCAGAGGCTCGATGCTATCAAGCAGTCACGCCTTTATGGTAAATACGACACTATGGTCGACCGCGAAAGCGCTTTCGAGGTCTTGCTGAAACAGGCAGAGGAGCAGGTCGCGGAAGAAGAGATTAAAGCAGGGAAAGAAGAGAAGGGATCGAAGGCGAAAACTGCAAAGAAGGGACTCGGGGCGAAGGTTCTCAAGGCAGTGGTGACTGCTCTCACAGCCAGCGTGGCCACCACCCTCGGTTCTGCAGTATCCAATTCGATTACAGGCAAAAAGTCGAAGACCTCCACCAAGGCGGCAGCCGGCAAGGCTGTGAAAAACGCCACCTCCGC
>CACXFP010000108.1 GCA_902766985.1 uncultured Bacteroidia bacterium
ACGGGGTTCGCATCCGAGCCGTAAATCTCGTCCGCGAAGCCTCTCCTGCGAAAGTCGATTGCCATGGAGCCTCCTATCAGGCCCAATCCTATGATGCCGGTCTTCATATTGCTGGGAAATTACAGGGCCGCAACATATTCTCCGAGGATCCGGATGTCTTCCAGCAGGGGCCGGATGGCCGAAAGGGTCTGCCGGTAGCGGTCATAATCCTCGAATTTGATATCTACATAGAAGAAATACTGCCACTTGCGGCCCGGAATGGGAAGTGACTGTATCCTTGTGAGGTTGATTTCATAGAAGGACATTATCGCCAGGATATGCGCGAGGGAACCGGGTTTGTGGGGAAGGGTGAAACAAAGCGAGGCCTTGTTTATCTCCTCTTCGGGAATCTCCAGCGCATCATCCATTACGAGGAAACGCGTGAAATTGTCCTTGTAGGTCTCGATCTGCGGAGCCAGGATTTCAAGGCCGTTCTGCTCCGCGGCAATCACGGAAGCCACGGCGCCGACCCCTTTCAGGCCCTTTCTGGAAATCTCGATGGCGCTTCCGGCCGTATCTTCCGACTCCACAAGATTTATCCATGGACAGTTGGTCTCAAAGAAATCCCTGGTCTGGTTGATGGCCATGTAATGCGTACGCACCTCGCGGATGTCCTCGATCTTTTGCCCCGGAAGGGCCATAAGGTTCTGGTGGATGGGAAGATACACCTCACCCTTAACCTTCTGCGAGTGTTTCCTGAGTAGCTCGAAGTTGGGAATGAGTCCGCCGGAGATGGTGTTTTCTATCGCCATCACGGCAGCATCCGAACGGCCCGCCTCCATGGCTTCATAAAGGGAGGTAAAGTTCGGACATTCTATTATTTCAGGGACATAACCGCAGCGGTTGATGTAGAACATATGGGCTGCCTGCTCATGAAAACTGCCGAAATGTCCCTGGATAGCGACTCTTTTGCTCATATTTGTTTTGTTAAGTTCGTTTTCGTCTGAGTCGGCCGCCGGGGGATGCCTATACCTTGAGGATGTCCTTTTCCTTCTCCTCTATGAGGACATCCACAGCCTTGACATTCTTGTCGGTAATCTTCTGCACCTCGCCCTCGGCCTCCTTTTCGGTGTCTTCGGACATGCCCTCGTTCTTCTGGGCCTTCTTGAGGAGGTCGACAGCCTCGCGCCTGAAATTACGGATGGCGACTTTGGTGTCCTCCCCGGCTCCCCGGGCCTTCTTGATGAGTTCCTTGCGGCGTTCCTCGGTGAGGGCGGGAACAACGCAGCGGATGATTTCGCCGTTGTTCTGGGGCGTCAGGCCGATGTTCGCATCCATGATGGCCTTCTCGATGGCGGGTATCATCTTTTTCTCCCAAGGCTGGATGGCGATCGTCTTGGCGTCAGGAGCGCTGACGGAAGCCACCTGGGGAACGGGCGTAGGCGTGCCGTAATAGGACACGATCACATTGTTCATTATGGAAGGGTTGGCCTTTCCTACACGGTAGGTCTTGAGATCTTCCTCGAGGAATGCTACGGAGTCCTTCATCTTTTCGTCCGCCGCATTCAGGATTTCTTTTGCTCTGTCTGATAACATGGCTATTCTATTTTTGATTATTAGCTATTTGTGTACAAGCGTGCCGACCTTCTCCCCATTCAGGATCCGGAGCAGGTTCCCCTTCTCGTTCATGTCGAACACGATGATGGGCATGTTGCCTTCGCTGCACAGGGCGAAAGCGGTCTGGTCCATCACCTTCAGATGGTCGGATATGGCCTTGTCGAATGTAAGTTCGTCATATTTCACCGCGGACGGGTCTTTCTCCGGATCGGCGGTATAGACGCCGTCCACCCTGGTACCCTTCAAAAGGGCGTCGGCCCCGATCTCCAGGGCGCGGAGGGCAGCTCCGGAATCGGTGGTGAAGAAGGGGTTCCCCGTACCTCCGGAAATCAGGACCACCGTCCCTTCCTCAAGGCACGCCACCGCCTTGTCCCTCATGTAGTAATCTGCGAACGGCTCCATAGGGGTAGCCGTAAACACCTTTGCATTAACTCCTTCCTCCTTGATAAACATACTCAGGGCGAGGGAATTGATGACAGTCGCCAGCATCCCCATCTTGTCTCCGTCCACACGGTCGAAACCCTTTCCGGCCCCGGACAGTCCGCGGAAGATGTTTCCGCCGCCATTCACGATTCCGATCTGGAGGCCTGCCTCCGCAGCCTGGGCCACCTCATGGGCGAACGCCCTCAGGCTCTCAGGGTCAAGGCCTTTCCCTTCATGGCCGCCAAGGCTTTCCCCGCTAATTTTCAACAATACCCTTTTATACATTTCACTTAGAGTTTTATGATTTAACAAAATTATTTGAAAATTATGAAACTTGCAAGAAAGAGTTTATCTTTGCAGGGATAAACCCAACCAGATTAAACACCACCATAATGGCGAACGCATTTCACTATTCCATCGGAAGAAAATTCATCCAGGCTGTCAGCGGAGCATTCCTCGTGATCTTCCTCCTCATGCATGCCACCATCAATTTCTTCTCAGTAATCGATTCATTCACCGGAAAATTCGGGGCAGCTGCCAACGATGACGTACTCTTCTCCAGCGGAGACGGACTCTTCAAACTCGGCTGCGACTTCATGTCCACCCCCGTCATCGACATAATGGTGCCCATCCTGGCGCTCGGTTTCCTGGTGCACATCTGCTATGGCATCTACCTTACCGTTTACAACGTGAAGTCCCGCGGCGGCTGGAAGCGCTATGAGGTGGCCAGCAAGGCGGCCGCCGACTCCTGGTCCGCAAGGAACATGTTCGTGCTTGGCATCGTTATCCTCGGCATCATCTTCTTCCACCTCTCCCATTTCTGGGCCAAGATGCAGCTGCCTGAGATGTTCGGCATCGGCAATTTCGAGAACAACCCCTACCTCCTCCTCACCGCCACCTTCGGCAAATGGTGGATTCTCCTCATCTACATCATCTGGTTCGTGGCCATATTCCTTCATCTCTCCCACGGCTTCTGGAGCATGTTCCAGTCCGTAGGCTGGAGCAACCAGACCTGGATGAAGAGGCTCAAGGTCATTGGCATCTGCGTTGCTGCCATTATCTGCCTCATGTTCGTTGCCGCGGCGGTGAACGCCTTCCTCCAGGCTAACGGGCTGATAGGATAATCCTGAACTTCGTAATATATGCAGCGGCCTTGTCCTCCCGACAGGGCCGTTTCGTTTTTTCCGCCCGCAATTTTTATTCTTCATTGCAACAAAACTGGAAAACCTGCGTTTAATTAGTAGAAACACGCACCGACGCAATGACCAGACAGGAAGCCTCGACTTTTTACAGGACCCACAGCAAGCCGCTCTATAATACGGCCTTGCGAATCCTGCGGGACAGTGCCGAGGCGGAGGAAATCATGCAGGACACCCTCCTGAAATACATCTCCTCCGGAGTCGTGAGCAAGACCTCCGCTCAGGCTGCCGCCTGGTTGCG
>CACXFP010000109.1 GCA_902766985.1 uncultured Bacteroidia bacterium
CCATGGTTGAAATAGACGCTGAGATGGAAGGGGCCCGACATCCTGGGGGTGAATACCACTTCGGCATCGGGATGGAGGGAATAGCCCGCTCCCAGGCGGGCGTAGAGCTGATTGGCGGCGGCGGGACCGTCGTCAGGCTTCATTATGACCAGGTAGGGCCTGAACTCGTACGAACCCTTGTAGGGATTGTCGAATACGGAATAGTCGAAATCGAGCTTGAGGCTGGTCAGGGAATCGGGAACCTGCATGGGAACATCCTCCTTGAGAAGCCCCACAGGCTTGCCCTCGTAGGTCCTGTCCACCTCCACGGTGGGGTTCAGGTTCTGGCCGGAAAGGGCCTGGGATATCGTCAGGGCCGCGCCCAGGACGACGGAAGTCAGTATGATGTTTCTTTTCATTCCGCGGAAAGTTTCTGGAGTTTCTCAAGTCTCATGTTCACGTTGTCCAGCACATCGTCTTCCATTCCGGAAGGGCTGTAGCCGTTCTTGACGCTCTCGAAGGTGGCCCTGGCCTGCCTGACGTTATCCTTCTCCATGAAGGTGTCTCCCAGAACGATGAAGGACTTGGCGAGCCAGTAGGACTGATTGGGGGCCGCTTCGGCGAATTTGTACACCCTGGACTCGACCTCGTCGAAGAGGCCCTGGTCGTAGATGTCCTGGATTATCATGTACGACGCCTCGGCACCTTCGTCGGTCTTGGGATTCGCGCTCAGGGAACGGAGAATCTCGAAGGCACGGTCGCGGTCGCTCGTAGCGAGGTAGGACTTGGCCTTGACATATTCGGCAAGACGGGACTCGTCGGCTGTGGTGGAACCGTCTGATATCACCCTGTCGGCGCAGGAGAGGGCCCTGTCATACTGGCGGGCTCCGAATGCCGAGCGCATCATGCCCACAGCAGCGGCATGCCTGTTCTTCGCCATCTTGGCGGAGGAAAGGAGGGTGTTGTAGCCGTCATATGCGTCATTGAATTTCTCCATCCCGTAGGACAGGGTGGCGAAATTCAGGCTCGCCATCTCAAGGAAGGAAGCCTTTTCTCCGGCCTCCATCACCTTGCGGTACCAGTCGCAGGCCTGCTCCTTCTTGCCCATGTTCCTGTAGCACTCCGCCATATAGAACCAAGCCTGGGGGACATCGGCGCCGGAGGGATATTTCGAAAGGTAGCTCTCGATGGAGGAAACCGCCTTGGCGTAATTGCCGGAAAGGTACATCTGCTCCGCGGCATTGAACCACATGGCCTCCTTCTCGTCCTCTGTCTTGCCGGCCGTCGCCCCGACCCTGTCCGCATAGTTCAGGTATTCATCCGTCTGGCCCTTGGTCTGGTAGATGGACTCGATGGCGAGGAGGGCGTCATTGTAATACTCGCTCTTGGGCATGTTCTCCACCACCTGTTTGTAGCACCCGAGGGCCTCGTCATAACGCTTGCCATTCCTCGCGATCATTCCGAGCTCGATAAGGGCACGCGCAGCGTAAGACTCCTCCTTCGCATTGTTTTTCAGGTTGTTGAAACATTCGATGGCCTTTTTCTCATCCTTCAGGGCAACGTAAGAGCGGCCCAGTTCATAGACCGCATCACCCCAATAGGGAGAGTCGCTGCTGAAACCGTTCACATTGGAAAGGGCCGCCGCCTTCTTCTTATTGTCACCGAGAAGGCCCCAGGCAAGGCCGGTCTTGTAATACGGATAGACGTCGGTATCAGCCCCGTATTTGTCCATGGCCGTCTGGTAGAGGGCGATGGCGTTCTTGTAATCCCTGCGGATGAAGTCGCAGTCGGCCCTGCGCACAGCGGCATCGGAACCGTACATGGGGGAACGCGAGGAAAGGTAATTGTCGAACCACTTGGCTGCCGACTCATAGTCTTCCTTCTGGAAATAACTGTAAGCCAGATTATAAGGAAGGAGCTTACCTTCAGCATGCCTGTCCAGGGCGGAGAGGTTGAACAGCTCGGTGAAGGTTTCCACCGCATTGTCGTATTTCTCGTCCCAGTAGTAGGAGTTGCCGAGCCAGTAGCGGGCCAGCTGGTTGAAAGGATCGTTCTTGTCGGAATAGAATGTGGCCGCCCTCAAACACGGGACCGCATCCCTCCACGAACCGTTGCCGATAAGCTGGTTGGCCCTGAGATAGTTGGCCTTCATGTAATTGCTCCTCTGCTCGGCATCCAGTTCGTCGATATTGTCATAGGCCGCAACGGCTCCGGCGTAGTCGTGGTTGTAGAGGCAGGCAAGGGCCTGGTAGGAATATATCCTGTCCCCTTTCTTCTTCGAAGAATATTTTGCGATATAGTCGTCAAATGCAGAGGCGTCGTGGTTGAGGTCGAAGGCCAGCTTGGCATAATTGAAAAGGGCGTCTTCCTGGATGTCCGGGTCGTAGGACTGCGCCGCGGCGGCCTTGAAAGCATCCATGGCCGCGACCTTGTTCTTCGTCTGGATGTACGAGTAACCAAGATGGTAGTTGGCTATCTGGCCGAGGGAATCGGTGCGGCTGGACATCCTGGAATAATTCTCCACAGCGCCCTTGTAATCACCGGTGGCGTACAGCACGGATCCGGCATAGAAATAATCGGACCTGGTTGCCGCCCCGGAGACGGCGTTCCTGTCATAATACGCCCTCGCGGCGTCGTTGTTGCCGAGGACGAGGTAGGACTCGGAGATTATCCTGGCAAGATGGGGCTTCCTCTCCGCAGGAACCGCCTCATAAAGGGCAGGACCGTTGTCCGTCACATACTTGTAGTCCTTGTCCATGAAGCGGCACTCGAGGATATAGTAGTTGGACATTTCCTCGAACCTGGGGTCTTTGGCGCTCTGGATGAACCATTGCTCGGCGGAGTCGAAGTCCTTCCGGGCATAGTCGATGTACCCGAGTCCGTAACGGGAAGGGGCGGTGAAATCACTGAAAGGCATCTGGAGCACCCTGGTGAACCCTTCTTCAGCCGGCTCCATCCTGTCCAGGGCGAATTCGGAATAGGCCTTGCGGAACACGAAGCCGGCCACGTCGCCCGAAGCCACCGTCTCTTCCGGGACGGCCGCGAACTCCTTCGACGCACCTTCATAGTCCTCCTTCTCGAAAAGGTTCATCCCGTGACGGTAGCGGATCCTGGGAATCAGCGCCGACGCGGGGTAATCTTTCGCATACTGGTCCATGAGGGTCTCATAGCCTTCGGAGCCCATGGTAACGGCGCACAGCACG
>CACXFP010000110.1 GCA_902766985.1 uncultured Bacteroidia bacterium
AATCTGTCCCAGCAAGGGAAGGCCGAGGCTTTCGGCCAGACGGAGCCCGCCGTCTTTCCCGAAGATGTAATATTTGTTTCCGGGAAGTTCCTCGGGGGTGAACCAAGACATGTTCTCGACGATGCCGAAGACTTTCTTGTTCACCTTTTCGTTACGGAACATATCGAGGGCCTTTTCCACGTCAGCCAGGGCCACTTCCTGGGGAGTAGTGACGACGACGGCCCCTTCCATCGGGATGTCGTTTACGAGGCTGATGTGGATGTCGCCGGTTCCCGGAGGCATGTCGATAAGGAGATAGTCAAGTTCTCCCCATCTTACCTGGAGGATCAGTTGCTTGAGGGCCCCGCTTGCCATGGGACCCCTCCATATGAGGGCCTGTCCCTTCCTTGCGAAGTATCCTATACTCATCCATTTGACCCCGTATTTCTCAACAGGCAGGATGACAGATTTCCCGTTTTCGTCAATAGCCTCCGGAGCGGCCCCTTCCGTGCCGGTCATGGTCGGCACCGACGGGCCGTAAACATCAGCGTCCGCCAGCCCTACACGGTAACCCATACGTGCAAGGGCTACGGCCAGGTTGACTGCCACGGTGGACTTGCCCACCCCGCCCTTTCCGGATGCGATGCCGATGATGTGGGACACATTTTCAATTTCTTCCGTCCCGAGTTCCTGCTGCTTTTTCTTCGCCGCGGCTTCCTTTACGACGGTCTTCACCTCCACCTCGACCCCTGGCGGGACGTTGCGGTAAATAACCGCCCTGGCGCTGCCTGCAAGGTAGTCGGCCAGGGGGTCCTTCCTTCCAGGAAAGGCAAGGGTCAGCGTGACCTTCCGGTCTTCAATTTTGATGTCATTTACAAAACCAAGCTCCACAATGTCCTGGTCGCCCTTTCCGGGGTGCCTGACCTCGTGGAGCAGTTTGAGTACCTCGTATTGATCCATTAAAAGAGGTTTATTTCACAAATGTCATTTCATCGAGCAGGTATCCTGCACCGCCGAACCTGTCAATCATGAAGAGGACGTAGCGGATATCCACGTTGATGCACCTCTGCAGGTCGGGTTCGAACATGACGTCGCTGGACATGCTCTCCCAGTTGCCGTCGAAGGCAAGGCCGATAAGGCAGCCGTCAGCGTCAAGCACCGGGCTCCCGGAGTTTCCGCCGGTGATGTCGTTGTTGGAAAGGAAGCATGTGTGGAGGGTGCCGTCCTTGTCAAGGTAGTTGCCGAAGTCCTTGTTTTCCCAGAGGGTCTTGAGTTTGGCGGGAACCCTGAATTCATAGTTGTCGGGATCTTCCTTTTCAAAGACTCCAGCTAGTGTGGTGTGGTTCCAGTAGGATATTCCGTCCTTCGGGGAATAGGGCTTCACGGTACCGTAGGTGAGCCTCATGGTGAAATTGGCATCAGGATAGGAAGGCTCTCCCTTCTTCCATTCCATCAGGCCTGCGGCAAAGGCTTTGGAGCCGGCTGCGATCTGTCCCGCATGGGCTGAGGAAGCAGGGTAAATCTTCATCAGCACCGCGAGAGCATCGTTGTAGAATACGTAGGCGGGGTCGGCCTGGATGGCAGCGAGGCCGGCGGCCACGGTACCTTCAGCTTTTTCCGCCGAAGTGAATGCCGAAGAATCGAAGAGGTCCTTCACGAAGGCGTCGATGTCCAGGGTGGCGAAGTCCTTGCCTCCGAATGAAGGATAGTTGTCAGGGGTGGCGTTTTCCCTGTAGAATTTCATCAGGGCTGAGGCCTCCTTGCGGTCAAGGGGCTCGTAATAGTCCTTGTAGGTACCCTTTACCCTTTCAAATGCGGCCTGGAGGGCTGCAGCCGTGTCCTTTCCGGTGGAAATCTCCCTCATCGCCTGCCCGATCAGCTGGGCAGGGATCGAAGTGAGTTCTATCCTCATGAGGGATTCGATGAACAGACGTGCGTCGAGGCCTGCCTGCCTGTCGGCTACGACTCCGGAGTTGATGTCCTCGAGGGCCTTTCCGTATTTTTCCTTTCGGCTGTTCTTGGCGTTGACCCATTTGGTGAAATCGGCCTCTTTCTGCTCTTCGCGGCCGATGATGTTCAGTTTCTTGAAGGCCAGGTCCTCTCCCTGCCATTTCTTCCAGCCGTTTGCGCTGCCGGCATATTTGTTGGCGTATTTCAGGCGTACGGAAGGATCGGCTTCCATGGCCTCCCACATGATATCCTGGCGGAGGGTGCGTGCCTTGACGCCGATGTTGTTGCTCTCGACCATGGTCTTGAGCTGCTCAGCGGTCTGGAACCTCTGGGTGCTTCCGGGATATCCCATGATCATCGTGTAGTCGCCGTCCTTATATCCCCTGAGGGAGATCTTGAGGGACTGTTTGGGAGTGAAGGGAACGTTGTCCGCGCTGTAGGCTGCAGGCTCGTTGTCTGCTCCGGCATAGACGCGGAACATCGAGAAATCGCAGGTGTGGCGCGGCCACATCCAGTTGTCGGTCTCTCCGCCGAATTTACCCATGGATGCGGGAGGTGCCCCGACGAAACGAACGTCCCTGTATGTCTTGTAGATGATGAGATACTGGACATTGTCATTGTAGAAGTCTTCCAGGACGGCGCGGGTGTTGGGGTTGTCTTTCTCGGCGGCCTTGCGGAGGGCTTCTCCGGCCTGCCTGACGGCCTTTGCTACCTGGTCTTCGAGGTCCTCGCTGCCTTTGAACTGTTTCCTGGCCTCTTTTTCAGCTTTTTCGATGACGGGGGTCACGTCGGTCATGCTTACGAGGAAGGTGACGGAAAGGCCGGGGACAGGAAGTTCCTGGCTCTTGTCCATTGCCCAGTAGCCGTCCTCGAGATAGTTGTGTTCATCGGTGGAAAGGCCCTGGATGCTGCTGTATCCGCAGTGGTGGTTGGTTATGAGAAGGCCGTTCTCGGAGATTATCTCTCCGGTGCAGCCGCCTCCGAACTGGACGATCGCATCCTTGAGGGAAGAATGGTTGATGCTGTAGATCTGGTCGGGGGTAAGCCGGCACCCGAGCTGGATCAGTTGTTTTGAATTCATCTTCTGGAGAAGTGGAAGCATCCACATTCCCTCATCTGCAAACGCGCTGACGCCGATGGCGAGGGCTGCGAAAATGGCAAGTATTTTTTTCATACGATAAATGTTTGTTCGTTTTCGAAGGCAAAGATAGTCAAAATAATGTAGGTTCAAGTTCTTTGGGATGGAAAGAGCGCCTGTGCCAGGGAGTGAGGCCGAATCTCCGTATGGCTTCGATGTGTTCCTTGGTAGGGTATCCGAAATTCCTTTCCCAGCCATACTGGGGGAATTCCCGTGCCAGTTCTTTCATGAAAGCGTCCCTGTGGGTCTTGGCCAGAACGGATGCCGCCGCGATGGAGGCGAAGGTGGCGTCTCCCTTCACTATCGTCTTGTAATCTTTTGTGGTAAACGGACCGAAAGGCTTGAAGCGGTTGCCGTCTATGAGGAGGAAGTCCGGCCTCGGGTCAAGCCTCATCACAGCCCGTTGCATTCCGGCAATGGAAGCTCCTAGTATGTTGATTGTATCGATCTCTGCCGGCGACACCGCTTCCACCGCCCAGGCTACGGCTTCTTTTTCGATAATCCCTCTCAGCAGTTCACGGCTTTTCAGGTTCATCTGCTTCGAGTCGTTGAGGAGAGGATGGGAGAAGTCCCCGGGGAGGATTACCGCCGCGGCAAAAACGGGTCCTGCAAGGGGCCCGCGTCCGGCTTCATCACAGCCGGCTTCGATCCTGCCTGTTTCAAGGCAGCTTTTCAGATGAATATCTTTCCCCATCGGCAACCCGGAGTTTGTCTTGAAGGCCCGTGACGGACACTTTCCGTTGCCGCGAAGTTAATCATTTTCCATCTTTTTCCCCTTTCCCGACGAAACTTTCGTCCAATCTCTTTTCATACATCTTCAGTATCTCCTCATACCTTTTCACCGTCGCCCGCAGGTCCCGGATATTGTCTTCAAGGAGAAAGATCTGCCTGTCTTTCTGTCTTAGGGTTTCTTCGAAACTTTTCCTTTCCCGGGTGATCGTGGTCTCATACTCCGCCTGGTATTCACTCACCTTCTGCGCCGCGTCCCTCGTCGGCTCGTATCCAAGCAGCAGTTCCTCCGGAGAAACCCCGAACACTTCCGCAAGAAGCCAGACTATATCATCCCTGAGAATAGGGGTCTCTCCGGACTCATATCTCTGATATGTCTTCAGGTTCAGACCCGTCTTCTCGCATACCTCTTTCTGGCTCAGTTTCCTGAGCGTCCTGTAACGTCTGATGTTGAGGAGGATAGATGAATTGTCCATTTTGTTCTTCGAGGATCGGGAATCAGATGCAAATGTATGTCATACACTGATGATTCTTATAGACAAATCATGTCTTAAAAAGACAAAAACAGTCCTTTTCCAATAAGAAAAATCGGGATTTGAAAAGAAAAACAAAAAATCGGGCGGTTTCTTTTTTCGGCCCTGTTCCGGCTATTGATAATTGACAGCAGAATTCTCAAATTTGCTTTTGAAAAAAGTATAAAACAGCACCATGGAAAAAATCAGAGAAAAGTACAGGATTTTTGATGAATTGATCAATAAGGAAGAAATGTTCAAGGACGGAACGGTCAGTTTTCCGTCCCTTTGCCGGAGCATGGGCGCCGACCCTGCGGAACTCGATTCCCTGATAAAGTCTGAAACAGGGTATGGCGGACAGGAGATAATGACGTCCCTGAGGGATGACTGGAAAGGGAAAATCAAGGCGGAATATGGCCTAAAAGACGAAATATAGGCCGTTATTTTTGTTATGGAGCGAAAATTTATTAGCTTTGTACACTTAAGCGAAATCTAATAATATTAACTACATAAACGACGATGAAACAATATTCAACATCAGACATCCGTAACGTGGTCCTCATCGGTAGTTCCAAGTCCGGAAAGACTACGCTGTCCGAGGCTATGCTCTTCGAGGGCAAGGTTGTTGACAGAAGGGGAACGGTAGAAGGCAAGAACACCGTTTCCGACAACACCGAGTTCGAGCAGACCAACCAGAAATCAGTCAATGCCACTCCCCTGTATGCAGAGGTGCTGAACAAGAAGTTCAACATTATCGATGCTCCGGGATCCGATGATTTCTGCGGCGGCGCCATTTCCGCGTTCAAGGTCGTGGAGTCCGCGGTGCTTGTCGTCAACGCACAGCAGGGAGCCGAGGTCGGCACCCAGATTTTCTCCCGTTATGCCGACCAGTACGGCGTTCCCCTCGTAGTCGCCGTCAACCAGCTTGACACCGAGAAGGCCAACTGGGACCGTGTCATCGAGTCCCTCAAGGAGATCTACGGACCCAAGATCGTCCAGATCCAGTTCCCTGTCGATCCCGGCGTAAACTTCAAGAGCTTCGTTGACGTGCTCACGATGAAGTATTATGTCTACAAGGACGCTAACGGAACCGTTGAGGAGCAGGAGATTCCCGCCCAGTATGCCGACGAGGCCGCTACCCTTCACCAGGAACTCATGGAGAAGGCTGCCGAGGGTGACGACGAGCTGATGATGAAATATTTCGACACCGAGTCCCTCGAACTCGACGAGATCCGCAAGGGTCTTTCCAGCGGTCTTGCCAAACGCGAGATAATGCCCGTTTTCTGCCTCTCCGCAAAGAACGACATCGGCGTCAGAAGGCTTATGGAGTTCCTCATCAACGTGGCTCCTTCACCTCTCGGAAAGGTCGAGAAGAATGTTGCCGGCGGCGACGTCATCTGCAACGAAAACGGACCTCTGTCCCTGTTCATCTTCAAGACCGACGTCGAGCCCCATCTCGGCGACGTTTCCTACTTCAAGGTCATGAGCGGAACCCTTACCAAGGGCGCAGACCTCGTCAATCCTGAAACAGGCAACGGCGAGCGCCTTTCCGCAATCTATGTGGCCGCGGGAGCCAAGAAGGAAGAGGTCCAGAAGATCAGCGCCGGAGATATCGGCTGCGCCATGAAGCTCAAGGCCGGCAAGGAGGACACCACCCTCGCAGTTGCAGGCCAGGAAGCCATCGGGCACATGAAGTTCCCGAAGTTCAAGTACACCTGCGCCGTCCGCGCCCTTGACAAGAACGATGACGCCAAGGTCGGCGAGGCCATGAACAAGATAGCCTCCCAGGATCCCACCCTCAATGTGGAGTACTCCAACGAACTCAGGCAGACCATCCTCAGCGGTATGGGCGAGCAGCATATCAACTATGCCAAGTGGCGTCTCAAGAACGAGTTCAAGCTCGACGCCGACTTCTTCGCTCCCAAGATCCCTTACCGCGAGACCATCACCAAGATGGCAGTCGCCCGCTACCGTCACAAGAAGCAGTCCGGCGGAGCCGGCCAGTTCGGTGAGGTTGCAATGATCATCTATCCTTACGTTGAGGGAGAGCCTCAGCCCAAGACCTTCAAGATCGAGGGCAAGGAGACGGTCCTTCCTGTCAAGAGCACCGAAGTCCAGGAACTTCCCTGGGGCGGAAAGCTTGAATTCAACAACTGCGTGGTCGGCGGCGCCATCGACCTCGGTTTCATGCCCGCCATCCTCAAGGGTATCAACCAGAAGATGACCGAAGGCCCTCTCACCGGTTCCTATGCCCGTGACATCCGCGTCTATATATATGACGGTAAGATGCACCCTGTGGATTCCAAGGAAATCGCCTTCATCATCGCAGGCCGCCAGGCCTTCAGCCAGGCCTTCAAGGAGGCCGGCCCGAAGATCCTCGAGCCTATCTACAATGTGGATATCACCACTCCTTCAGAGTATCAGGGAGCCTGCATGTCCGACATTACCGGCCGCAGGGGAATGTATCTTGGCCAGGATATGGACGGCACCTTCGCCGTGCTCCATGCCAAGATTCCTCTCGCAGAGCTTTACAGGTATTCCACCGTACTTTCCTCTCTTACTGCAGGATCCGCCACCTTCGAGATGTCCTTCGCAGAGTATCAGCCGGTTCCGGCCGATGTCCAGAAGAAGCTTCTCGAGGAGTACGAAGCCCAGAAGCAGGAGGACGAGGACTAGTCTTCGAAATAGTTCGTCAGAGCGACGAAATCTTCAACGGAAAGCCTTTCGGGCCGCAGGTCGAAAACCTCGCCCGAGAGGCTTTTCCCTTTGCTTTCCGCCAGGGAACGCAGGGA
>CACXFP010000111.1 GCA_902766985.1 uncultured Bacteroidia bacterium
GAGATGGTTATGCCTGGCGATAACGTCGAAATCACCGTCAAACTCATCACCCCTGTCGCTCTGAACGAGGGTCTGCAGTTCGCTATCCGCGAAGGCGGCCGTACCGTCGGTGCCGGTCAGGTGATCAAGATTGTCGAGTAAGACAAAAACCTCAAAGGCGGAGGGCCCGCGCAAGCAAGGCCCGCCGCCTTATTCAGGGGAATAGAACAAGGGTAGTTCAGCGGTCTCCAAAACCGTCGATGTGGGTTCGAATCCTGCTTCCCCTGCCAATACATATCAAAGGTTACGATTTGGTAATTGTTTAACAGACATCCGAAGACGCTTCCATCCTTCCGATGTCCATTAAATGCAAAGATGAGAAAGTTCATTAACTATCTGAAAGAGTGTTACGTCGAGTTGACCCAGAAGGTCACTTGGCCGACCTGGGACAAGCTGCAGAGCTCTGCACTGCTCGTCATGGTCGCCACGCTGATCCTCGCGGTCGGGCTCTTCGTAATCGATTTCGCTTTCCAGCATCTGATGACTGCCATCTACACGTTGTAATTTGATTGCTTACCATGGCTGATATGAAATGGTACGTCCTTCGGACCGCAGGAAGCAAGGAAAAGAAGGCCGCCGAACATCTTGAGAAAGAAATTGAAAGGAGTGGCCTGCAGGACCAAGTAGCCCAAGTGCTCGTACCCGTAAAGAGGGAGATTGTAACCAAGAACGGAAAGAGGAAGGTGGTTGAAAAACTGCTCTTCCCCGGTTACGTTTTGATTCAAGCCGTCCTCAGCGCGGAACTCGAGTACATCATCCGCAATCTGATCCCCGGCATGTCCGGTTTCCTTACCGAAAAGAAGACTTCCGACGGCCAGACCGAACGCGTCCCCGTCCCCATCCGTGACGATGAAGCCGCAAGGATTCTCGGTCACCAGGACGAAAGCGTCGACGGCCCGGTCGAGACGGAGGTCAACTACGAAGTCGGTGAATCCGTCAAGATCACCGACGGGCCTTTCAGCGGTTTCAACGGTACGATCGACGCCATCGAAGAAGACAGGAGCAGGCTCAAGGTGATAGTGGTGATCTTCGGCAGGAAAACCCTGCTGGAACTCAGCTTTACACAAGTAACTAAAGAATAAGTAACACATTATGGCAAAAGAAGTTACCGGATTCATCAAGCTCCAGATCAAAGCAGGAGCTGCCAATCCAGCGCCTCCGGTAGGACCGGCTCTCGGTTCCAAAGGCCTTAACATCATGGACTTCTGCAAGCAGTTCAACGCTGCGACGCAGGCTTCCGCCGGCAAGATCCTGCCGGTCGTCATTACGGTCTTTTCCGACAAGTCCTTCAAGTTCGAAGTCAAGCAGCCCCCGGTGGCCATCTCCCTCAAGGAAGCCGCCAAGGTGCAGAAGGGCTCGGGACAGCCGAACCGGACGAAGGTGGCCTCCATCACCTGGGACCAGGTGAAGACCATCGCCGAAGGCAAGATGCCCGACTTGAACGCCTTCACCCTCGCATCCGCCATGAAGATGGTCGCGGGTACGGCGCGGAGCATGGGTATCAAAGTTACCGGAGAATTTCCTCAGGACCTTTAAAAATTCACACGCAACATGAGCAGATTGACGAAAAACCAGAAAGCGGTCGCTGAAAAATACGACGCTTCCAAGCTGTACACGCTTACCCAGGCCTGTGAACTCCTGAAGGACATTACTTACACCAAATTCGATGCGACGGTCGAGATTTCGACCAACCTGGGCGTCGACCCCCGCAAAGCCAACCAGATGATCCGTGGCGTTGTCACCCTTCCCCATGGAACGGGCAAGACCGTCCGCGTGCTCGTCCTCTGTACTCCGGACAAGGAGAATGAGGCGAAGGAAGCCGGTGCGGACTACGTGGGTCTCGACGAATATGTCGACAAGATCAAGGCTGGATGGACCGATGTGGATGTCATCATCTGCACCCCTTCCGTGATGGCCAAGGTCGGTGCGCTCGGCCGCATCCTCGGTCCGAGAGGCCTCATGCCGAACCCCAAGACCGGAACCGTTACGATGGAGGTCGGTGCCGCGGTCAAGGCGGTCAAGGCCGGTAAGATCGACTTCAAAGTCGACAAGACCGGTATCATCCACGCCGGGATCGGCAAAATTTCCTTCACCCCCGAACAGCTCGTCGAAAACGCGACGGCTTTCCTGAACGAAGTGCTGAAACTGAAGCCTCAGACCCTCAAGGGTACCTACATGAAGGGTGCCGCGCTCTGCACGACCATGAGCCCCGGCATCAAGATCGATACCAAAGCATTCATCAGCGGCAGCGCCGAATAAAAAGGAGATCGCATTATGAAAAGAGAATTGAAAGAACAGATCATCGAGAGTATCTCCGAGCAGCTGAAGCAGTATCCGAATTTCTACATCACGGACATCTCCGGCCTGAACGCCGAAGACACTGTCAAGCTTCGCCGCGCCTGCTTCGACGAGAAGATCAAGCTGACCGTCGTGAAGAACACCCTGTTCTCCCACGTCGTCAAGACCCTCGGCAACGAAGAGATGATGAATATCCTCCCCACCCTCGTCGGCAACACCGCGATCATGTATTGCGAGGCCCCGAACGCTCCTGCCAAGCTCATCAAGAAGCTCCAGGGTGACGGCATGGCCAAGCCGGTCCTCAAGGGTGCGTACGTCCAGGAATGCGCCTTCGTCGGAGAAGACAAGCTCGACATCCTCTGCGCCATCAAGTCCAGGGAAGAGCTCATCGCCGACATCGTCGCTCTCCTCCAGTCTCCTGCACGCAACGTCATCTCCGCCCTTCAGAATGCGGGAAGCACGATTGCTGGCATCGTGAAGACCCTGTCCGAAAAAGAAGAAAAATAACAAACAATAACAATTTAAAAATTTACAATTATGGCAGATGTTAAAGCACTTGCAGAAGAGTTGGTAAACCTCTCTGTGAAAGACGTTCAGGAACTCGCTAAGGTTCTCGAGGAAGAATATGGTATCAAGCCCGCGGCCGCCGCTGTTGCAGTCGCTGGTCCTGCCGCCGCCGGCGATGCCGCCCCTGCGGAGCAGACTGAATTCGACGTGGTCCTCACCTCCGCCGGTCAGGCCAAGCTTCAGGTCATCAAGGCCGTCAAGGAAGCTCTCGGTCTCGGTCTGAAGGAAGCCAAGGATCTGGTCGACGGTGCCCCGGCGACCGTGAAGGAGAAAGTCTCCAAGGCTGAAGCTGAGCAACTCAAGGCTGCCCTCGAAGAGGCAGGCGCCGAAGTTGAGGTTAAATAACCACAGCTTCCCCTGGCGGGAATACACTCAGGTTTAGAGCCGCAGACGGCTCTAAACCTTTTTGTCGTATTAAGTTTTTCTCCATTTCCTAAAGGCAGAATATGTCAAAAAAGACCCATAACAAGCGAGTTCTGTTCGCGACATCAAAAATTCTGGAGTATCCTGACCTTCTGGAAGTACAGCTGAAATCCTTCAAAGATTTCTTCCAGCTGGAGACCACCCCTGAAAACAGGAAGAACGAAGGCCTGTTCCAGGTATTCCAGGAAATTTTCCCGATCGAAGACACAAGAAACAACTATAAACTGGAGTTCATCGACTATTTCATCGATCCTCCGCAGTATTCGATCGAGGAGTGTCTTGAGAGAGGACTTACCTACAATGTTCCTCTGAAGGCAAAACTCCGCCTTTCGTGCACCGATCCCGAGCACGAGGATTTTGACACCCGGGTCCAGGA
>CACXFP010000112.1 GCA_902766985.1 uncultured Bacteroidia bacterium
CCTGGGCCGTAGCAGCAAGGCAGATAAGCAAGGTGGAGAAGGAGATGATGAACTTTTTCATCAGAAGTTTAGCTCTTACTTGTGCCCGGGGCGGGACTCGAACCCGCACATCTTTAAAGGACAATGGATTTTGAGTCCATCGCGTCTACCATTCCGCCACCCGGGCCTGGTAATCGGTGCAAAAGTAATAATAAAAATTGGAAAAAATCGTATATTGCCGGACCGGCCGGTCTTTTCCGGCAAGATACTTACAAGACGCAGATGCAGATGAAAAAGATTTCGATCCTTGTACCCCTTCTGGCTTTTTGCCTGGCAGCATCATCCCAGCCGTCCGGCAGGGTTTCATGGAATGACGGGTGGACATTCTCCAAGGACGGTGTTGAACGCATCCTGTCCGTTCCGCACGACTGGGGAGTCGAGGGTCCTTTCCGACAGGAGTATCCCGGCGAGACCGGCAAACTGGCCTGGTGGGGAAAGGCGAAGTACTCGAAAGACCTTCCTGTCAGTGAAGAAGATCTGAAGGGAACCGTTTCCCTGGAAGTAGACGGAGCATTTTCCAATGCCGAGGTTTTCGTGAACGGGAAGAAGGCCGGGGGCTGGCCGTATGGCTATTCATCCTGGTCGGCGGACCTTACAGGCCTTCTCGTGCCTGGAAACAACCGGATCGAGATCTGTCTTGACAACAAGCCGGAAAGTTCTCGTTGGTATCCCGGCGGGGGAATATACCGGAATGTCTGGTTGAGGTATGCGGCCAAAACGGCCGTCGCTCACTGGGGCAGCTGTATAACCACAAGCGTCCGTGGAGATAAGGCAACTGTCCGTCAGAGACTTACCCTTCGTTCGGACAAACCGGTGCAGGCAATCGTCAGGACCCAGGTTATATTCAACGGCCGTCCCGTCGCCCGGACAGAGAGCGTGGAGCAGGTTTACGACGGACGGGTAGTCCTCCAGGAATTCGTGATAGATTCTCCTCACCTGTGGTCGCCCGGGAACCCTGACATGTATGTCGCCCGGACGACGGTTGAGGGCGAAGGTGCCGGCGTGGAGGTATATGAGACGCCATTCGGTATCCGGGAAGCGGAATTCCGCCCCGACGGTTTCTACCTCAACGGGGTGAAGACCTTCCTGAAAGGTGTCTGCCTCCATCATGATGCAGGAGCCCTCGGTGCGGTGTGGAACGACGATGCCTGGATCAGGCGTCTCAGGAGGCTGAAGGATATGGGCTGCAATGCCATCCGCACCAGTCATAATCCTCCCGCCCCGGAATTCCTGGACCTTTGCGACCGGATGGGTTTCCTGGTCATCGATGAACTCACGGACACATGGACCTGGCCCAAGAAAGACAACGGTTATGCCATATTGTTTGACGAGTGGGTTGAGAAAGACCTCGTGTCCATGATCCGCCGGGATCGCAATCATCCGTCGGTCATTGCCTGGAGCATCGGCAACGAGTGCGGGGAGCAGGGAGATGCCGCCCGCTGGTGGATCCCGCAGATGCTCACCGATATCTGCCACCGGGAAGATCCCACCAGGCCGACGACAGCCGGGAATGACAATCCCTGGGCTGCTTCCCAGCCGTATGCCGCGACCATCGACGTGTATGGTTTCAATTACAAGCCGCACCTCTACGGGGAGTTCTTGAAGAATCATCCGGGGCAGCCATTCTACGGCTCGGAGACTGCTTCGTGCATTTCGACTCGCGGTTATTACCGTTTCCCCGTAGGACAGGAAAAGGGGGAAGGATGGGACATGGAGGCTCCTTTCCAGGTCAGTTCATATGACCTGTACGCCCCGCGCTGGGCATCCAGCCCGGATTATGAATGGGAATTCGAGGATAAGGTCCCGGAGTGTGCCGGAGAATTCGTGTGGACGGGCTATGACTATCTGGGTGAGCCGACCCCTTTCAACATGGACCCTTCGGTGTTGACCAACTTCCACACGGAAGAGGAGAGGGAGGCCTACCGCAAAATGGTTTCGGGCTGGGGACAGGAGATAGCAAACGTCCCCCTGCCGTCCCGCAGTTCTTATTTCGGCATCATGGACCTCGCTGGCTTCCCCAAAGACCGTTTTTGGCTGTACCAGACGCGCTGGCGCCCGGAACTGCCCGTTGCTCACATCCTTCCTCATTGGACCTGGCCTGGCAGGGAAGGGGAGGTGACGCCTGTCCATGTATATACATCAGGGGATGAGGCGGAACTTTTCGTCAACGGCAGGTCTTATGGAAGAAAGAAGAAGGACGGCTACCGGGTAGTTTGGGACGATGTGGCATACCAGCCCGGAAAGATCGAGGTCATTGCCTACAAGGAGGGCCGGGAGTGGGCCCGTGATTTCCAGGTCACCGCCGGAAGGCCTTCCAAGGCGGTCGCCTCCGTAGACTATGCAGGAGACGACCTGATTTATGTCAACGTGGAAATCCTGGACCGCAGGGACATCCTTGTTCCGGATGCGGACAACCTCTTGGAATTCAGTTTGAAAGGCCCAGGACACATCGTCGCCTCGGATGCCGGGGACCCTACTTCCCATGTGCCGTTTTACAGCCATTCCCTTCCCGCTTTCCATGGCAAAGCGTCAGTCATCGTCCGGCGTACCGGGCCGGGAGCCATTGAAGTCTCTGCCGTCTCGAAAGGAATCAAAAAGGCTTCTGTCGTGATTATTTAAGGGCCCTTGTCGCGTTGAGGACCGCCAGGACGGTGACACCGACATCGGCGAATACCGCCATCCACATGGATGCGAGTCCGAAGAAGGCGAGGAGGAGGACTCCCACCTTGATGGCTATGGCGAACCATGTGTTCTCCCTGGCAATCCTGAGTGTCCTTCTGGCCTGGGAGATGGCGACGGCCAGTTTGGAAGGCTTGTCATCCATTATTACGACATCGGCGGCCTCGATGGCGGCCTCGGAACCGAGTCCTCCCATGGCGATTCCTACGTCGGCCCTTGCCAGGACAGGAGCGTCGTTGATCCCGTCTCCGACGAATGCCATCGTCCCTGAGGTATTCTCCCGGATGAGTTCCTCGACTTTCGCCACTTTCCCGGCCGGCAGGAGGCCTGCGTGGCATTCCCCGATACCGACTTCACGGGCGACTTCCTCAGCGACCTCTTCCTTGTCTCCGGTGAGCATGACGAGGCGGGATACGCCTTCTTTCCTGAGTGCCGTGACTGCCGCTGCGGAATCCTCTTTTACCTTGTCGGAAACAACGATGTGCCCTGCATATTTCCCGTCGATCGCCACGTGCACTATTGTCCCGGATTTATGGCAGGGGTGCCACTGCGCGCCGACCGAATCCATCAGGGCGCTGTTCCCGACGCTGACGGTCCTTCCGTTTACGACTGCCGTAACCCCTTTACCCGCAATCTCCTGTATGTCCTCGACCGAACATCCGTCGTTCTCATCCTCATAGGCTTCTTTCAGGCTGACGGCTATCGGATGTGTGGAGTATCTTTCCACATGGGCCGCGAGATGGAGGAGTTCGCGTTCTTCGATGAGGTCGGGATGGATTGCCGTGACGTCGAATACCCCGCAGGTGATGGTACCTGTCTTGTCAAAGGCGATGGTCCGGACCTTCGAGAGTGTTTCCATGAAGTTTGATCCTTTTATCAGGATACCCTTGCGGGAGGCTCCGCCTATGCCTCCGAAGAAGGTCAGCGGCACGGAAATCACAAGGGCGCATGGGCAGGATACGACCAGGAAGGTCAGCGCCCTGTATATCCATGTTACGAAAGCCTGCCCGGAGAACAGGAGGGGAGGAAGGATGGCGGTCAGGACTGCCAGTGCGACCACTATGGGGGTGTAGATCCTGGCGAACCGGCTGATGAAATTTTCGCTGCGCGACTTGTTCTCACCAGCGCTCTCTACCAGTTCCAGTACCTTTGATGCCGTGCTCTCCCCGAATTCCCGGGTGACCCTGGCCTTGACGACCCCGCTGAGGTTGACGCAGCCGGAAAGGATGTCGTCCCCTGGTTTGACGCTGCGGGGGACGCTCTCTCCGGTGAGTGCAACGGTATCCAGGCTGGACGAGCCTTCCTGTACGACGGCATCCATCGGAACCTTTTCTCCCGGACGTATGATGATGGTTTCTCCGACCCTTACCTCTTCGGGGCTTACGTCCTGTATCCCGTTCCTCTCAACGTGGGCGATGTCGGGCCTGATGTCCATCAGCTGCGAAATGCTCCTGCGGCTGCGGTCTTCAGCCAGTTCCTCGAACATTTCTCCTATCTGGAAGAACAGCATCACGGCGACCGCTTCGGGGAACTGGGTCTGCGCTCCGGGGAGGAAACCTATCCCAAGGGCCCCGATGGTTGCTATACCCATCAGGAAATGTTCGTC
>CACXFP010000113.1 GCA_902766985.1 uncultured Bacteroidia bacterium
ATCGTTCGGCGGGACCCCTTTGCTGGACGGCATCTCGTTCCATATCACCGATGGCGAAAAGATAGGACTTGTCGGCAAGAACGGGGCCGGAAAGAGCACGATCATGAAGCTGATCGTCGGTCTTGAAAAACCGGACAGCGGCAGGATCGAGATGCCTAAGGAACAGACTGTCGGTTATCTTCCCCAGATAATGGAACACCACAGAGGCAAGTCCGTGCTGGACGAGGTCAGGGATTCCTGTCCCCAGGCAGGACCGGGAGAAGCTGAAAAGATTCTCGTAGGTCTCGGATTCCTTCAGGAAGAGCTCTCCAGACCGACGGAAACTTTCTCACAGGGCTGGAACATGAGGATAGAACTTGCCAGGATCCTTCTCTCCAAACCCTCCCTCCTCCTCCTTGACGAGCCTACAAATCACCTTGACATCGAGTCCATCGAATGGTTCGAAGACTATCTGAAGGCATACAAGGGGGCAGTCCTCGTTGTCTCCCACGACAGAAGATTCCTTGACAACGTGACTTCCCGCACGGTGGAGGTCTTGCTGGGACATATTTACGATTACAAGGTCCCGTTCTCGCAATACGAGGAACTCCGCAAGGAAAGGATGGCCCAGCAGACGGCCGCATATGAGAACCAGCAGAAGATGATAGCCAAGACGGAGGAGTTCATCCGTACCTTCCGCTATAAACCGACCAAGAGCAATCAGGTCCAGAGCCGCATCAAGGCCCTGTCAAAGCTGGACATCATCGAGGTTGATGAAACTGACAACGCAACACTCAGGGTAAAGTTCCCGCCGGCGGCGCGGAGCGGCGATGTCGTGTACAAGGCTTCCGCCCTTGCAGCCGGCTACCCCGGAAAGGTCGTTTTCTCCGGCGCTGAGATCGAGATCAGGCGTGGGGAGAAAGTGGCGTTCGTAGGCAGGAACGGAGAGGGAAAAACCACGCTGATGAAGGTAATTACGGGAGAACTGTCTCCTCTGGAAGGGGAGTCTCGTGTCGGATACAATGTCAGCCTTGGGTATTATGCCCAGAACCAGGAAGATGTCCTTGATCCTAAGGAAACCGTGTGGAGCACTGTGGAAAGGGTGTGCCCGGCGGAATTGAGGTCCAGGCTCAGGGATATCCTGGCCCAGTTCCTCTTCCGTGGAGACGATATAGATAAGAGGGTCTCCGTACTCAGCGGTGGAGAAAGGGCCAGGCTAGGCATGGCGAGGCTCATGCTCCGGAATCACAATGTGCTCGCCCTTGACGAACCTACCAACCACATGGATATCAAATCGAAAGATATCCTCAAACAGGCGCTCCGCGAATTCGGCGGCACCCTGATCGTCGTTTCCCATGACAGGGAATTCCTGGACGGACTGGTAGACAAGCTGTATGAGTTCAAGGGGGGGAAGGTAAAGGAGCATCTGGGAGGCGTCTCGGATTTTCTCCGCAAAAAAAGGCTTGGAAGCCTGAGGGACCTTGAACGGAAAGACCTGGCTCAGTCTCCTGCGGTCACGGTTGCTCCTGAATCTGACAGGAAGACAACGGCTAAGGAGGATTTCCAGAAGAGAAAGGCGGCAGCCAGGGAAGAAAGGAAGATCCGCTCACAGGTCAGTTTCCTGGAAAGCGAGATAGCCAGGTTCGAGGAGGACATGAAGAAAATAGAGCAAATACTTGCAAATCCGGGAGAGAATGACGATATTTTGGCATTGACCACAACGTATCTCGACGATAAAAGGAACGTCGAGATTATGACGGAAGAGTGGGGAAAACTCATTGAAAAGCTAGAAGAATAACCGGAATAAATTATTAATC
The DNA here is from genome assembly GCA_902766985.1 of uncultured Bacteroidia bacterium. GTDB lineage: Bacteria > Bacteroidota > Bacteroidia > Bacteroidales > UBA932 > Cryptobacteroides. The sequence goes on from CACXFP010000113.1 coordinate 1,797, forward strand.
ATGAAAAGGTTCTGTTTTGTTATCGGAATAATTGCTTCATGTTTTTTCTGCGTGTGTGCAAATGCCCAGGTGCAGGAGATCGAACAGAAACTGTCAACATTCACTTCGATATCCGTTTCAGACGGTTTCGATGTCACCCTTCGCCAGGCGGACAAGCACAGCGTCGTCCTCACCGTAGACAAAGTCCTGGCTGATTACGTCAAAGTCGAGGTGAAATCGAGGACTCTTTGCCTGGAATTCGACAACAAGGCTGTTCCAAAAGAGCTTAAGAAGCAGTATAGCGGACGTAATGGATTGACGCCCACCCTGAAAGCTGTGGTTTACGTCCAGTCTCTCGAAGGAATTGAACTTAAGGAAGATGCTAAACTTGGTTCCCTTTCCGCCTTCGAAGGCGGTTCGATCCTGATTACCGCAACGAACAATTCCATGATCAGGGACCTCGAATTGTCTGGGACCAGCATCAAGGTGGCTGTTGACAAAAAGAGCAGCGCGACCCTGAGACTGAAGGCGGACAATCTGGACCTGAATGCAGGAGGTTCTTCCGCCCTGAGTGTCACCCATACTTCCAAGAACCTTACCGTCAATGCGAAAGGGTCTTCGAACACAGTCGTAAACGGAGATGCGGAGTCCATGGTCGTCAACGGTGACAACAGTTCTAAAGTGAAGGTTTCCGGAAAATCCGGCGAACTGGTCGTAAGGGGGCAGCGTTCGTCCGAAATGGAGCTCACCGGCATCGAGACACCCAGGGCTGACATTGCCCTTACAGGTTCATGCACTGTCATGGAAAGCGCTTCCGACGAACTTAGGGTTGACCTCGCCGGAGGAAGCAAGCTTTATTTCGATGGCCAGCCGGAAATAGAAATCGTAAAGGTCAAGTCATCTACCCTGATGCACTATTCAGACATGCAGTCCAGGTAGGTCATTTGAGCGGCTCAATGGGTGGTCAAAATTTCCCCAGAGGACTTTCAGAGATTCTGTTTTAAGCTGTAAAGATTTTCTGATTCAGCAACAAAATACCTGCTAACATTTTTGTTAGTATAATTAACAATAATGTTTTATAAATTGAAAATTAGCTGCTCGAATCATTAAGGATATATTGTCTGAGGAAATCAAGTGCAGTGGCGGAAAATCGTTCTATATTTCGCATGCGGTCATTCTGGTAATTCTTTGTCAAGGTCTTTGTGCCCGAGGGGCCGCTGACTCCGATCCACACCGTACCGACCCTGTTGACACCGTCGCCGAGCGGTCCGGCAAGTCCGGTTGTCGCTACGGAATATGTGCTGCCGGTCAGATTTCTCACGCCTTCCGCCATCTCTGCAGCGACCTCCCGGCTCACCACGCCGCACTTCTCGATCGTGGCTGGATTTACGCCCAGAACGCTTTCTTTGACTGAAATGGCATATGATGTCACTGAACCCAGGAAATATTCAGATGCGCCAGGAATTGACGTAATGAGGGAGGCAATCTCACCGCCTGTACATGATTCAGCGGCGCTCAGGGTCTTGCCGGTCCCTTTCAGGAGGCGTCCTATGGTATTCTGGAGGTTATCGTCGGAATCTGAATATATCTTGTCGCCAAGGATGGCTTCCAGCTTCTTCAATTCAGCTTCTATCCTCGTCTCTTCCTTCTCTTTTTCCCCACCATATATCGACAATCTTAACCTCACACCGGTAAGTTGGTTGGGCAGGTATGCCAGATGCATGTCCGCAGGCAGGGCGGTTTCCCAGGGTTCAATAAGCTTAGACAAGGCTGATTCCGCCATTCCGTACGTCATCACGCTCTTGTGGTAGATGTCTTCGACAGGGTAGTGTGCCTTGATGTCGTCAATCACGGCTGGCACAGCCCCGAGGGCCTCGAACGGCACTCCTGGAAGGGCATATAAGGTTGCCGGATGGCCGAAAACCTTTTCTTCGAAGCGGAACACCATGATCGGAGCTGTTCCGAGATTGTTAGGAATAACTTCACAGGTGTCCGGGACCATGGCCTGAGCTCTGTTTATGTCAAGGACATCAAGTCCCCGGGAGGATAGTATCCTGTGGATTATCGCCAGCTGAGTTTCATTCTCCACATATTTCCGGCTGCCTGAGAGGGTGGCGAGGGCTGACTTGGTGATATCATCCTTTGTTGGTCCAAGTCCGCCGGTAGAAATAACGATATCGTTTATTTCCAGTTCCTCCCTGAGGCTGTCGATAATCTCTTTACGTTCGTCTCCGATCGACAGCATGCGTTTGACCCGTATTCCGGCAATATTCAATGCCTGGGATATGCGGGATGAATTAGTATCAACAATCTGTCCTATCAGAATCTCATCTCCGATGGTGCAGACCGATGCCTGAGTCATGATTGTTTCTTTTTGATTTGTAAATATTTAAGAATATTCTTCACGAATGAGGGACCTTCATATATAAAGCCGGTCGCCACTTCGATCAAATCCGCCCCGGCCGCGAGCATGTCGCTTGCCTGTGCAGGTGTCATTATGCCTCCCACACCGATGATTCCGAGTTTCCCCTTGGTATGCTCCCTGATGTGACTGACCATCGACAGGCTCCTTGAGAAAAGGGGACCGCCCGAAAGACCTCCGGCCCCTATCCGCTCGATGACATTCCTGTCGGTCGCGAGGTTGTCCCTGCTCCTTGTGGTGTTCCCGGCGACGATACCGTCGATCCCTGAAAGCATGCACCAGTCAAGGATCTCGTCAAGTTGTTGGAAATCAATGTCTGGGGAAAGTTTTACAAGGATGGGCTTGTAATCGTCGTAGCAAAGGCGCAGGTCCAGGATAGGATCGAGGATGTCGGAGAGGAATGATATGTCCTGCAGGGACTGGAGACCTTCGACATTGGGGCAGGACACATTAATCGTGAACATGTCAACGAAGTCGTACATCAGTGAGAAAGACCTTTCATAGTCACTGATAACCTCGGTGTCATTCTTGGAAACGGTATTCTTTGCAATATTCGCAACCAGGATGGTCCTTGGAGGATATTTCTGTATTTGCGAGATTGCGTTCTTTATCCCTTTGTTGTTGATTCCCATGCGGTTGATGATGGCTTTGTCCTTGACAAGGCGGAACAGCCTGGGCTTTGGATTCCCTTTCTGGGGTTTAGGGGTAAGCGAACCAATCTCAACGAAACCGAACCCCATGTCGGAAAAGGTGTTGTAATGCTCGCCGTTCTTGTCAATCCCGGCTGCAAGTCCTACGGGATTGGGAAATCTCAGTCCGAAAACCTCCTTTTCAAGTGCTGGAGCCGACCGTTTGAATAGAAGACGCAGGAACAGGGAACACAACCTGGAATGCTTGAACCAAGAGAGAAAGGCAAGGGTAAGGTTATGCGCCTTTTCCGGATTGAACCGGAACAAAATGGGTCGGATCAGATGCTTGTACATTGCAATGCCGGATAAACACGCAAATATAGTAAAAATACGTGTGTTCAGCTTATTTCAGTGAATGTGCCGTCGGAATAAAATATCAGTATTTTTGTAATATTACGCTTATCTGTAGATATATGCGTACTGTCATCTGAAGTATCGATTCTTGTAGTGGGCGCGTTTTTCAATCCCTCTGGTTCCATTATGGGGACAAAATCTGCAGGATCCTGCGTCTTGTACATCCTGCCGTTGCCAGTTAACAGCCATTCAGGATTCAGATTGGGATAGTGGCGAAGCATGCTCTCGAGGAAATCATATCCCGGCTTGTTCCTTCCGGCAAGGATATGGGAGACGCTTGCGCGAGCTACATGGATTGTATCGGCAAACTGCGTCTGGGAGATATTTTCTACGGACAGGAACTGAAGAAGTCTTTTGTTCATTTTTGTAAATAATGTTTTTACAAAATTAAAGAATAATGGGATAAAATGCAAACCCCATGCTGTAGACAATAGGGAAGGGAAGAGCCGAAAACATATATCGAAAAAGAATTAGATAAATAAAGTTAAATACCTGAATAATAAACTTATATGTGTAATTTTCCAACCATACAAACGACTTTGTGGGTTAATCTGGATTTAAATCATTGCTTTAAACTGAAGAGTTGATTTAGGTGTATTTTGTATATACTTGATTATCCGTTAACTACAAGATAATAAAACTTAGCATAAAATCTTCTTATAGCGTGTAATGTTCCAAGTGTTGACAGGATGGGGTGTTGTGTCGAAGCTTCCCATTGTAATTTACAAATGTAACTATACGAATCGGTGTCAGCCTTTGGATCCGAGCAGGAATGAGTCAAAGTCGGCGAGATTTCAATATTTGCGGCCAATTGTGTATTTTTGCATGGATTAAAAAAAGAGACGCGACGAAATGATTCCCGAGATAAGGATCGAAGACTATAATTATGATCTGCCTGATAGCCGGATAGCAAAGTATCCGCTGCCTAAAAGGGACTCATCGAAACTTCTGCATTACGATAACGGTCATATAAGCGACCATGTTTTCAGGGAACTCCCGTCCTTGCTGGACAGCAATTCCCTGATGATATTCAACGAAACCAGAGTCGTTCCCGCACGCCTTCATTTCCAGAGAGAAACAGGGGCGATTATTGAGATTTTCTGCCTTGAGCCTGTATCTCCGACAGAGTACAACCTCTGTTTTTCAGCGACATCAACCTGCCGGTGGAAATGTGTTATTGGCAATGCAAAACGCTGGAAATCAGATATCCTTCATCTTTATACCCCGCAGCGTACTGCAGAACTTGAACGGATGAACCTCCGTGCCGGACTTGTGGAACGGTCCGGCGAGACCGGCCTCGTAGATTTTTCATGGGACGATGGATCTCCGTTCTCCAAAGTGCTTGAGATTTGCGGTACTATTCCCATCCCCCCATATCTGAACAGGGAATCGGAGGCAATAGATACTGAAAGATACCAAACCCTCTACGCCAGGGTCCGCGGATCGGTAGCCGCCCCTACTGCAGGACTCCATTTTACGGATGAAGTGCTAGATTCTTTGAAGGATAAGGGGATAGAAATCCGCAATGTATGTCTCCATGTGGGCGCCGGAACCTTCCTTCCTGTCAAAAGCGAACTGGTCAGCGACCATCCGATGCACAGGGAGCCCTTCTCCGTTTCGCTTGGACTTCTACGGGAACTGCTCCACAACGGCCGCGAAGTGGTTGCTGTCGGTACGACATCGGTAAGGACCATTGAATCCCTCTACTATGCCGGTGTCAAGTGCATCGAGGAGGGGAGACCGTCGGATATCGGCCAATGGGAACCTTATACCAGGGAGTATGGACATACCGTCGAAGAGTCTCTGAGTGCCCTGGTCAAATACTTGGAAGACAATTCCATGGATGAACTGAAGCTTGGGACAAGGATCATCATCCTGCCCGGATTCAGGTGGAGGATCGTCAGTTCGCTGGTTACCAATTTCCACCAGCCTGAAAGCACCCTGCTGCTGCTGATATCCTCTTTTGTCGGCGGAGACTGGCGCAGGATCTATGACCATGCATTAAGCGGCGGATACCGTTTCCTCAGCTACGGTGACAGTTCACTGCTGAGACTTGCCCGATTTGCCGGTTAACGCGTTATTGATTATTTTTGTGAATAAATAAAACTGTCAGATATGTCCGAAGATTCGAAGGAATTCGAAAGCATAAGTCCTTATACTGATGAGGAAGCTATCGAGGCGCTTGGAAAGGTGGCCGACCATCGCATGGTGCCCGCAATCTCCAAGTACCTTTTCCCCGATGAGGATCCCGATTTCCTGAAGAATGCCCTGAAAAGCATCAGGAGCATCGATGAGTTCCAGCTGATTGTGATGTCAAAAGCCATCAGATGGGCCATTGATACAACCATACACAATTTCTCATATAACGGAGTGAGCAATCTTACCGGACTCGACACCAAGTTCCTGATGATGTCGAATCACAGGGACATCATCCTCGATCCGGCGCTCACCCAATATGTCCTTTATCAGAACGGTCTGGCTCTGAGTCAGATAGCGGTAGGGAGCAACCTTCTTTCCAGCAAGACTGTGGAATACCTCCTTCGGTCCAACAGGATGATAAAGGTCATACGCGGCATTTCAGCAAGGGAGCTTTATCTCTTCTCCGGGATGCTTTCCAAATATATCAGGAAGACCATAGTCGGCGGGGAAAGCTCCATCTGGCTGGCCCAGAGACAGGGAAGGACCAAAAACGGGGTGGACACCACGGAACAGGGACTCCTCAAGATGCTGGATATGAGCGGTTCGAAGTCTTTTACGGAGAATTTCATGGAACTCCACATCGTTCCCCTGAGCATCTCATATGAATATGAGCCATGCGACATCCTCAAGGCCCGTGAAATCCTGATTTCCAGGACGCAGAAATATGTCAAGGGAGAGAATGAGGACCTTCACAGCATCCTGGTGGGCATCACACAGAAGAAGGGGAACGTACACCTGAACATCGGAGAACCTCTGAGGGAAGAAGAGGTAGAGGATGCCTCGTTCTGCGATAACAAGAACGACCGGTACCAGGCCATCCGCCATGCCGTAGACAAGAGGGTCATAGAGGGTTATAAGCTTTGGAACACCAATTACATGGGATATGACCTGGCCAATCGCAGCTACAAGTACGCAGACAGATACACCCCCGAAGAGCTCGAAGCCTTCACGGAATATACCGAGCACCAGCTCGACCAGGCAGAGCCTACCCTCAACAGGGAGGATCTCCGCGATATCTTCCTCAGGATTTACGGCAATCCCGTCGCGACCAAGGAGGGCCTGAAACAGGATGGACTATAATAATTTGTCAACCTTGGTGACAATCTCCTCGTAGGGGAGGTCGGGACTCAGGACGAGGTCGGGTTTCTTAAGCGAGAATCCGGCCTTTGTTGCGTTAAGCATCCCTCCTCCGGTGACATTCAGCATAATGACTTCGTCCTTGCCCACTTTCCCTTCTTCGACGGCCTTCTTGAGGGAGGCTACAGCGGTGGCTGCGGCGGGGAAAATATCGACACCTTCTGTGTTGAAGAACTGGAGCATCCAATAGACGATCTCGTCGTTGGTAACCTTGAACATGTCGCCGCCTGAATCCTTCAGCGCATCGAAAAGGCCACCGGCAAGGCTGTATGGCGGTTTCCTGTTGGAGAGTACCTTTGCGAGGATCACTTCGGCGTTCCTGCGTGAGTCTTCCGCCGTAAGGGGAAGAAGCTCCCGGGAGTCGGCCTTCCATGAATCATACATTATGGTAAACGGGACGTTCTGGGAAACGAATATCTTCATCTTGTTCTTGCCGAACCTGCCGTCTTCGATGAGCCTGAGGTTGTTCTCCCATGCGGCGATTGCTCCGGTACCGCTGCCTACGGCCTGGAAATAAGCGTCAGGAATACGTCCGATCTTCTCTACGGCACTCAGTACCGTAGTCCCCATTCCATCACGTCTGGCGACATTTTTTGCACCTCCTTCGGTCATGTACCTGGGATCCTTGCACAGTTTCTCGCCGAGAGTTATGGCGTCGAAGTAGTCGGTGCCATGCGGCGTTGCTATGACCTTCACGCATGATTTCAACTTACGGAGGAACCAGAGATCGTTGATGTTGTCTTCCGGGATGCAGATGACTATGGGGATGTCATTGTCGGAACATACCCTGGCGAATGCCCTCGCAGTGTTTCCCGCGCTCTGCACCACGAGGATGTGCTTGTCGTTCCTTGCCCTGCGGGCGCAGACGCTGAAGGCCTCGGTTTCCTTGAAGGTGCAAGTCTCCATTTTCGCCCCGATCTTCGGCCAGTATCCGGAGAAGGTTATGTAGAGATTGGATAGCCCCAGGAAGGAGGC
>CACXFP010000114.1 GCA_902766985.1 uncultured Bacteroidia bacterium
ACTATCTCCTTTATGCTGAGTTCCGAATATTTCAGCATGTTCTTGGCCTCCAGCACCACGAAATCATCGATCCACTCGGGGGCGGAACGTCCGCTGACCTGCCTGATAAGCTTTGACAGGTACTTGGGGGTAAGACAGAGGCGGTTTGAATAGAATGCCACCTTCCGCTCGCGGTCGTGGTATTCGGTTACGAGTTGCATGAACTGGCTGAATATCAGGTTCGCCCTTGAAGACCTCGCGGGGGAGGAGGCGCTCATTTCTGTGATCCTGTCCTTCCATATGCCCTCGAAAAGGAAGAACATCGACGACACGAGCGACGACACAGCCTCCCTCTTGTTGGCCAGGTTGCTCTGGCGGGATATCTCGATTCCCAGGTCCAGATACCTTGAAGCCAGTTCGAGATCGCGTCCTTTCAATGGTATGCACGGATTGGCCAGAAGGGACAAACCTTCCGTGACAAGCCTGTTGAAATTCAGGTTCAGGCCGTGGATGAAATCCTCAGATGCCGCGACGACGATGAAGTGCTGGTCCTTGAGGTTCCCCTTCACATTGCTCACCCTGAGTATGTTGGAGGGCACGGTGACGAAAATGGTATGGTCGCTTACCTTGAATTCATTAAGGTTTATTTCCACGAACAGGTCTCCTTTCTCGCAGTAGACGGCGAGATAGCCCCTCAGGCGCACGGGATACTTCAGCACATCGAGCTGTTCGATGTCCTTCACGTCCAGGAGAAGGAGGTCGTTGCCTACACCGGCGTCCACGAGGGTCTTGAACCTGGACCTGAACTGATCGAAGTCCAGGTCGAGAAGGTTTTTTTCAGATACCATTAATTTAATTGTTTTAACTCAGGAGACAAAGTTAGAAAAAACCAGACCAAAATCGCAAAATTTCGCATTTTTCGACCTTTTGACAATAATCAACCCCTAATAATCTATTATTTTGGACAATCTGGCAACCATTTTGCAGTATCGATGCATCCGGTACGGACCTCCTGGTCCGGTGACAATTTGACAAAAAAAGACTGAAAAAGATATGATGAAAAGGACAATCGGGGTCATAATCCTTGCCGCAGCAATGCTGGGACCGGCAACGCTGAGGGCGCAGCAGACCCTCACCCTTGAAGACTGCCGCCGGATGGCGATAGAAAACAACAAAGAACTCGACCAGGCCCGCACAAAGGTGGAAATGTCGGAATACGACAAAAAGATAGCGTTCGCAAACTATCTCCCGAACGTGTCGGCCACCGGAGCATACCTCTATAATTCCGGGGACGTCGCACTGATCGGCGACGATATGTCGAAGGCGCTCACCACGTCCGGGACAATGCTCCAGGCCGGTCTGCAGCAGAAGATGCAGACCCTTCAGCAAGCCATCGCCTCCAATCCGGCCATGGCCGCCGAATTCATGGGCAGTCCCCTCCTGCAGACACTCATAGGTTCGCTGTCGCAGACCGACGTTTCCACGGCCATCAACTCGATCGGCACGGAACTGGACAACGCCCTGCATCCCGACCTCCACAACATCTTCGCCGGAACCGTTTCCGTCACCCAGCCCGTTTTCATGGGAGGCAAGATCGTGGCTGCCAACAAGATCGCCAGGCTTGCGGAAGAACTCTCCAGGGCACAGTACGACCAGAAATACCAGGAAACCCTGGTAACGGTGGACCAAGACTACTGGCAGGTGGTGTCCGTGGCCAACAAGATGAAGCTCGCGGAGGCCTATTCCGACCTTCTCCACAGCCTCGAGAAGAATGTGGAAATATCTGTGAAGGAAGGGGTTGCAACCAAATCTGACGAACTCCAAATAAAGGTAAAGGCCAACGAGGCCGACATGCTCAGGACGAAGGCCACGAACGGGCTGCACCTGGCAAAGATGCTCCTTTGCAAAGAGATAGGACTTCCCTTGGATTCAAACATAACCCTGGCCGACGAGAGTCTCGACGCCATCCCAGCCCCCGCAAACGGAACGGACAAAGACATGGAGACTATCTTCAATGACCGCCCCGAGACAAGGAGCCTCTCCCTTGCATCCGACATCTACAGGAACAAGGTGAACGTCGTCCGCGCCGACATGCTGCCCAAGGTAGCCGCCGTCGCCAACTATGTGGTGACCAACCCCAACATCCAGAACGGGTTCGACAAGTCCTTCAAGGGTTTCTTCACCGCCGGAGTCGTGGTGAACGTACCTATCTTCCACGGCCTGGAGGCACAGAACAAGGTCCGTAAGGCAAAAGCCGAGGCCAGATTGTATGACAGCCGGCTGGAGGACGCCAGGAACATGATCGACCTGCAGGTCACCAAACTCAGGGAAGAGAGGGACGAGGCCTGGGAAAAATACAACATGGCCGGGAACAACCTTTCCAGCGCGGAAGAAAACCTCCGCACGGCCACGGTCGGATTCGAGGCCGGCGTGATTGACGCAAACACCACGCTGGCGGCCCAGACGGCATGGCTCCAGGCCCATTCCGAGTTCATCGATGCAGGCATAGAGCTCCAGATGAACAGCGTCAACCTGATGAAGGCCCAGGGAGAATACACATCCGATATTGAATAAGGAAAATATAAAAAACAGAATATCATGTCCGAGAAAAAACAGAACTACAACCTAACCATCGGCATCATCGCCCTTCTGGCCATCATAGTGCTGATAGCAGTGATCGGGTACTTCGTTTCGAAGCCCAAGCCTCTGATCATCCAGGGAGAAGCCGAAGCATCCGAGTACAGGGTATCCGGAAAGGTCCCCGGCAGGATCGAGGAACTATATGTAAAAGAGGGACAGATGGTCAGCAAGGGAGACACCGTGGTGTTCATCGATTCCCCCGAAGTCAGGGCGAAACTGGCCCAGGCCCGCGGCGCCGTAAAGTCTGCCCAGGCGCAGAACATGAAAGCCGCCAACGGGGCACGCTCCCAGCAGATCACAGGAGCCTACGAGCTCTGGCAGCAGGCTAAAGTGCAGGAAGACGTAATGCGCAAATCCTTCGAAAGGGTCCAGAAACTATATGACCAGCAGGTGATCTCCGCCCAGAAATACGACGAGACCAAGGCTAAGTACGATGCCGCCAAAGCCCAGACGAATGCCGCCAAGAGCCAGTACGACATGGCCGTAGAAGGAGCCCGGGCAGAGGACAAGATCGCCGCCCAGGGTCTTGTAGACAGGGCCCAGGGTGCCATGCAGGAAGTCGAAGGCTATCTGGACGAACTCTACCTCACATCACCTGCCGACGGCATCGTTTCAGCGATATATCCCAAAGTCGGAGAACTTGCCGGACAGGGATCCCCCATCATGGCCATCACCGACCTGAAGGACTGCTGGTTCACCTTCAACGTCCGCGAAGACTACCTCCATGGACTCACCCAGGGCGACGAGGTGACCGTCACCATCCCCGCCCTTGACGGAAGGAAGGTCAAGGCCATCGTAAACTACATCGCGGTACGCGAATCCTACGCCACATGGAAGGCTACCAAGGAGACCGGGATGTATGACGCGAAAACCTTCGAGGTGCGTGCCGTACCGGCCGAACCGGTCGAGGGACTGCGTCCCGGAATGACTGCGATAGCGGAAAGCGTGAAGGACTAAGCCATGAGTGTCTGGAAAAATATCTGGACTGTCATCTACCGCGAATTCATGATCATCCGCGAGCACCCGATCTATCTGTTCGGGTCCGTGGGAGTCATGCTGGCATGCGCCGTCTTTTATTTCACCTTCTTCAACGCCGGTCTCCCCAGCGACATCCCCATCGGGGTGGTTGACCTGGACGGATCCTCCGTTTCCAGGGAATTCCGCAGGCAGCTGGATGCCACACAGCTGGGAACGGCCATTCCGTTCGGTTCTTTCGAAGAAGCCAGGCTGCAGATGCAGAAAGGCAAACTGGCAGGTATCTGCGTCATCCCCGACGGGATGTACGAAGACCTCCTTTCCAACCGCCAGCCTACGATGTCCATGTATGTGAACGGTCTTTACTTCGTGAGCGGAGCCCTCTCCTACAAGGACCTTCTCCAGATGGTAAACCTGACTAACGGAGCCGTACAGAGGGAAGTGCTGAGGGCCCGCGGCATGACGGATTCGCAGATCATGGGCATAATCCGCCCGGTCGACATAGACCTCCACCAGATCGGGAACGTCTATACCAACTACGGCTATTACCTGTGCAACATCCTCCTTCCGGGCTGCCTCGAGCTCGCCATCATCATCCTCGTCATCTATTCCCTCGGTATGGAGCTTAAATACAGCACTTCCAGGCATCTGATGAAGGTGGGCGGCAACTCGATAGTCAATGTCCTCACCGGAAAGATGGCCGTATATACCGTGCTGTTCTCGGCCATAGGCCTGGTGCTTGTCATCGCCATGTATCACTGGATGAA
>CACXFP010000115.1 GCA_902766985.1 uncultured Bacteroidia bacterium
AAGCGGTATCCGTTACTGGGAAAGCCGCTTGGGAGACACCGGGACAGCATCCATAGGCGACGGATATTTCTATATGGCTGAGGGCGGAAGGAAATATGGCCTGAGAACAGCCCGGATCCACCTGATGAAATGGACGGGAAATACCCCTGACCCGTTTGAGAAAGTTTCCCCGAAACCGGCTTCGAAGGAAGGGCCCATGATTGACACCGTGTTATACAATCCGGCAACCGACTGGATGAAGGATGCCGGGGTCGGGGCTTTCATGCATTTCCTTCCCGGTTCGACCGCCCTGGTAGAACAATTCGACGTGGATGCCCTCGTAGAACAGCTTTCCGATGCCGGAGTGAGATATTTCTATCTTACACTGGGGCAGAATGACGGTGTTTTGAACGCTCCCAATCCGGTTTATGACAGCATTTCACGCTATAAGGCCGGAGAGAGGACGTCACGCCGCGACCTGCCCATGGAACTCGGCCTCAAGCTGAAGGAAAAGGGAATCCGTTTCCTGCTATACCTGCCTTGCCAGACTCCCAACCTGGACCGTCAGGCCGTGTGGAATTTCGGCTTCGAGGACGAGAAGGGCGCTGACAGGGTTATTGTCGTGGAGGGGGACCGAGACCGTTTCATAAGCATGGAGGGATGCCGTAACTGGGCTAAGGTAATCAATTGGTGGTCTGCTCATTATGGCGACCTTGTGAGCGGCTGGTGGTTCGACGGCGGCTACGAGTGGTGCGGCTTCAACGATGAACGGGCACAGATTTACGCCCATGCAGTGAAGGATGCCAATCCCGGGGCCGTCGTGACCTTCAATCCCGGCTGCAGTTTCAAGAGATGGACCTGTGCGGAAGACTACACTGCAGGGGAGATCAACGAACCTCTCGAGGTGAAGGTTGCAGGCCGATGGAAAGGAGGCTCCCAGGCTCAGATACTTACATATCTCGGTCCCAGCTGGGGACGCAGGGAGTGCCGTTTCTCCGACGATGAGATTGTTCCATGGGTGCAGTCGGTAGTCGCCAACGGTGGCACGGTTACTTTCGATGTCGGTCCGAATTACGATCCGGCCGCCGGCCCTGTCGGAGCGATTTCGCCGGAACAGGCCGCCCAACTGAAACTCATCGTTTCCTCCCTGAAGGACTGACGGTTCGGTCAGTTTGAAAAACAGGGGCTGACCGCGATGGCCAGCCCCTGTTTTCGTGTCGCAACCCTTGTCGTCAGTATTTGATGCTGACGTCGATCCCGTCATGGTGGTTTTCAAACTCCATGAACATGGTCTTGCTGGCTGCATCCCATCCGGAGGTGAATTCTACGGGGGTGCCGCCGCGTGATACCGTTATGGCCTTCGGCTCTGAAGGGAGGTATATCCTCATCGCATTTGTCGTGTTGTAGGGACCTTTTACGTTGAATGTGTAGTTCCTGCCCTTGACGACTTCATCGTATGCGCGCGATGCGGCCGCAATAATCTGGGGCTTCCTTTTATGATCGATCTTGCGGAGGTCGAAAAGGAGGGCTCTCTTGCCGGGATTCACGACCTTTTTCGTAATGACGGGAAGCTTCGGATCGAAGAGGTCCACGTACAGGCCTTCGGCAATGTAGGGGGTGGTGTCCTCATATTCGTCGATGACGGAGATGATGGTGTAGGGACCGCGCTCGAGATAGAAGGAATTCTTGAACTCGAGGGGTTCTCCAGTGGAATCGTAGAGTTGCTTGACCTTTTCCACAAGGGTCTTGTCCCCGCCTTTGTAGTACACCATTTCCTTGGGGTTCTGGCGTATGACGCAGACCTTTCCCTTGCCGCAGTCGTAGGTGCCTTCTTCGGCATCCTTGGGAACCCCAAGGAGCTCGAAAAGGTGGTTGACAGGCTTGTCGTAATGGTTGTCTCCCGTATTCCACCATTCGGGAACACCCTGGAACGGGTCGTTGTCGCGGCTTGCATAGACGAGGATTCCTCCGTCCTTCACCCAGTTGGCGATGTATGTGTGCTGCGCCTCTTCCATGGGCTTCTGGTTGGAATAGCTCATGAGGAGCACCTTCACGTCCTTCCAGGTGTCAGGATATTGCATGTTCTCCATGTGGACGAAGTGGACGGGAACGCCTCTCTTGATGAAGGGGTTCACGAGGCCGAAGAAGTTGGAAATCTGGGGATCGTTGGTCTCGGTCATTTCCTCATGCGTGCGGTCAAGCGCTATGAACTCGCTGACATTGGTCTGGAGGCTGGGCTTGGTGGGGACATCCCTTGCGACACCTTGGAACATGATTGAATTGGCCATTACTACGCTGATGCCGTTGGAGCCGCTGACCTTGTTGTCGGAAAGGGGCATCTTCTCGAACATGTCGTACATGATGCCTATCTGGGTGGAGTAGGAACGTGAGATGTAGTCTTCCTCGTCACTGTCGGGACCGACGGGGTATTTAACCTCGTAAACCCTTTGGGGCCAGGGGATTACCTGGTAGTAATTGTTTTTGGGATAGAGGAGCTGGGCGGCGATGAGGGCCTCGTAGTTGTTCTTGTAGTCGTCCCAGTCCTTGATGTTGTCCTCGATGGGGTCGGAAAGGAAATAAACGCGGCGTCCCGTGGGGGCGGTCATGGATTCCATGCATCCGAATTCGAGGTACGCGGTCTCGAAGCAGCGCTCCCTGTAGTCTCCGTTGTAATAGTTGAATTCCCTGGAGGTTCCGGTCCAGGTCTGGGAAACATAACCGTCAAGGCAGGGCAGGGAAGCGAGGCTGCACTCGGGGCTTACCACGTGCCACTGTGCATAGTTGATCAGGGTGTGCGTGGCTTCCATGCAGCGGATGTCGCGCCCCAGGCTCTTTCCGTATTCCTTGGCGTAAGTGAAGCACTGGTTGATGGCGTCGTAGTTGAGCCAGTACTTGAGCTTCTGGGATTTGTAGTAGTTGGCGGGAGAGGAGTTCTGGGGCTGCCATTCTTCACCGTAATACTCCTTCCAGGCACGCTTGAATGCCTCGCTGTAGCCGGCACGGGAGGTGAATTCGGGCTCCTCGAAGAAGAGCACGTCAACTCCGTCGTCGATCACGGCCTTCAACATTTTCTTCAGGTATTCGATGTAGTTCTGGGTAGGCACCTGGTGATAGGTTACGGTGTCGCCGGTGGATACGATCTGGTATTCGTCCAGATGTTTCTGGCCGTCCCATCGCCCGAAGTAATAATCTTCATGTCCCCAGGAGATGCCTTTCATCCAGAAAATCTTGTATCCCCTTTCCTTCCAGCCGTCGATATTCGGGTTGTGCTTGTTGAATTCCCCGTTGCGGCCGCTGTATCCGCCATATACCATTGCGATATCGCAGCGGATGTCCACCAGGGAGTCCCAGGGACGGGAAGACTGGAGCAGCGTGTGCTCAAGGTCTGATACTTTCGAATTCTTAGGGCCGCACATCGTGAGCGACATGGCCGCGAGGGCTGCAGCCGAGATCGTGAGAACTGACTTGAGAAGATGTTTCATGTTTGTTTTAATAAAGTATGTGTTTGAATTTGTTGTCTTTCAGGCCCATTTCCTTCCAGGGAATGGGGGCGAGGCCATAATCCTTCAGGACTTTGGGATCCAGGAAATATTCCAGGGGCTTTTCGCTGTCAAGTTCCGTGTTGCCCTCATAAACATATCCTTCGGCGTCTTCGTGCGGAACCTCTGGATTGACGCAGAGGTTGTTCCTGACGGTGTTGAAGTTGCGGTGGGAGAAAGGGTCTTCCTCCAAGGCGAGTTCGGGATATCGGCTCTTGTAGAGCTCCGATGGGAAACCGACTTCTTCCAGTCTTTTCTGCTGCCCAGGACTTGTATACTGATTATAAAAATTATCGGCAGACCAGGTGGTCGCACTGATCATCTTCCGGCAGTCATACATTATGTTGTTTTCCACAAAGTTGTCCATTCCCCCGTGGATCTGTACGGCTCCGAAGTGACCTCCGCCGCAGTTTACAAATACATTCCCGTATATCTTGTATCCGGAGATGATGTCATCAAGCCTGACACCGGCGGCTCCCTCGCGGGTGGCACCTGTTATGTCCTGCCACCAGTTGTACCTGACGATGTTGCCCCGGTATGTAAAGTTGAACCATACGTCAATTCCACCCTGGTCGTCGCTTTCCGTCACCAGGTTCTCGAAATGGTTGTATTCGACGACCATGTCGTTTCCTTCAAGCCTGAGGGCGGATGAAGCGCAGTTGCCGAACCAGTTGTGGTCCAAGAGCATGCCGGCTCCTTCACAGATGACGGGAGGCTCATAGGTGGGTTTGTAGAGGGATATGTCCTTGAAGATGTTGTCCGTAATCCGGTATCCTGCCGGTTCAAGGGTCTTGCGGTCTCCTCCTTTGGCGACAATTCCCCCGTGTCCCATTTCCCTCAGTAGGCAACCCTCAAGGGTGCAGTCCTTGCTGTCGGTCCAGGACATCAAGTTGTCCCCGAACTGTTCGATGACGCAGTCCTTGATAGTCAGGTTGATGCATTTTGTCACCGAAACGGCCCCGTTGCGTCCGCCACGGAAAGTCAGGCCTTCGATGGTCAGGTCTTTGCAGTTCTCGGTTTCAAGCATGTAAGGCTTGGAGAACAGGGATGCCGTCACCTGGCCGCCCGCCGGGTCGAATCCGTCGGGAGCAAGGATGAACAGGCGGCCCGCCTCGCGATCCAGATAGTACTCTCCCTTTGTGTCAAGTTCGCAGAGGAGGTTGAGTCCGTAATAGCGGAATCCGTCACGGTATCCATATCCATGATAAGGTTCCGCGACCGAGATGGTCCTTTTTGAAGGATTGATGCTTTCCACCTTGTTGTAGTCCTCGCTCCAGTCCCAGAACCAGTACCCATGCACATAGGGCTCCTTTTCTCCGGCCCAGCGGTCTATCCTTTCATCGGTGTACTCGAAGATACCCTCGACGGAACCGGTGTAGTTGGCGTAGTTGGGCCCTGTCGGAGTGGCTCCCAGGGCCTTCCCTGATCTGGTATACCCCTCATTTGGCCAGCGTGCGGGATAGAGGCGTTTGCCGTTGAAATAGATATCTATCCTGTCGCTCTTTCCGATAACTCCGCCGACATCCTCGATCCCGGCCTTGTGAAGGTCGGCGACCCAGATATCCTTCATGAGGTCGGAACGTATCTGCCTGTTCTCGGCTTCAGACAGGTTGGCGTCTTCCGCCCTTGTCCATCCTTCGAGCCTTACCTCGCCGGAGAGGACAGGA
>CACXFP010000116.1 GCA_902766985.1 uncultured Bacteroidia bacterium
CTTTCGCCCGACAAGGAGTATATCGTCAGGAACATGGATTCCAAGGAGGAAATCACCCTTTCCGGAAAGGCGCTCATGGACGGATTCACCATCAGCCTCCCGACGCCCCGCAGCTGCGCTCTCTGGCACATCCAGGAAAAGTAGTATAGTGACCGCCGGTACGGCAGTCGCTTACATATATACGGGGTTATTTGGCAAGCCTCTGTCGGACAGCTTCGTAGAGGAGGATGGCGGTGGAGACGGAGACGTTGAGGGAGTCTTCCACTCCCAGCATGGGGATGCGGATATGGCGGTCGGCAGCCTTGCGCCAGAAAGGAGTGAGGCCGGTGTCTTCCGCTCCCATCACTATGGCAGTGCCACCCTTCATGTCCGAATCGTAATACGGAACGGAATCCTGGAGCTGCGCGGTGTAGATTTTCATACCATGTCTGCGCAGCCAGAAAAGCGCCTCTTCATTTGTGAGCTGCACCGTCGGGACCGTGAAAACGGCTCCTACGCTGGCCCTTACGACATTCGGGTTGTAAAGGTCGCAGGCTGAATCGCACACGAGGACGGCATCCGCTCCGGCCGCGTCAGCGCTCCTGAGTACGGCTCCGAGGTTGCCTGGCTTCTGGACATTCTCCAGCACCACCACGAGCGGCGCTTCCGGCTTCCTGAATGCCAGTTCCTCAAGCGTCCTGTCCTTCCACTCCACCTCGGCGATGATTCCTTCGGTCCCGCCCCTGTAGGCTATCTTGTCATAAACCTGGGGAGTGACCTCCACGCAGTTGCAGTCCGGATTGCCTTTGAGGGCGGATTCTGCGATAGGGGCGAAGTCCTTGTCCTTGAGGATCTCCGTACATCTGAACAAGGTTCTGGCACGGAATCCGGCGTCCAGGCATCTCTGGACTTCCCGGATTCCTTCCACCGGAAACAGCCCCTTGTCCCTCCTGGTCCTGGACTTGTAGCCCAACGCCAGAAGCTCCTTGATTTTGGGATTGTTCCCGGAGCTGACCTGTTCGGTACGCATCGGAAAGGTTATTCTTCCTCGTTCTTCTGCACGGAAGCCATCTTTTCCGGACGCATCTGGGGGAAGAAGAGCACGTCCTGGATCGTGGTCTTTCCAGTCATGAGCATGGTAAGGCGGTCGATGCCGATGCCGATGCCGGAAGTGGGAGGCATTCCGTATTCGAGGGCGCGGACAAAGTCATAGTCGATATACATGGCCTCGTCATCTCCCTTGGACTTGAGGGCGGCCTGCTCCTCAAACCTCGCGAGCTGGTCGATCGGGTCGTTGAGCTCGGAATAGGCATTGCAAAGTTCATGGCCGTTGACGAAAAGCTCGAATCGCTCGGTGAGGGAGTCGTCGTAGCGGCATCTCTTGGTAAGGGGAGACATCTCCACCGGATAATCGGTGACGAAGGTGGGCTGGATGAAGTTCTTTTCGCAGAACTCTCCGAAAATGGCGTCTATCAGCTTGCCTTTGCCCATAGTGGGATCGGTCTCGACATTGAGGCTCTTGCAGGTGGCCCTCAGCGCATCCTCGTCCATCCCCGCAACGTCCACGCCGGCGTATTCCTTGATTGCGTCCAGTATCCTGACCCTCCTGTATCCGGCCTTGAAATCAATCTGGTTGCCCTCGATTTCCACCACGGTCGTGCCGTGCAGCTTGAGGGCGATTTTCTCAAGCATCTTCTCCGTGAATTCCATCATCCAGATATAATCCTTGTATGCTGCATAGAGCTCCATCTGGGTGAATTCCGGGTTGTGGGTCTTGTCCATGCCCTCGTTGCGGAAGTCCTTGGAGAACTCGAATACTCCGTCGTATCCTCCCACGATGAGCCTCTTGAGATACAGCTCGTCGGCCACCCTCAGGTAGAGGGGAATGTCAAGGGCGTTGTGGTGGGTGATGAACGGACGGGCGGTGGCACCTCCCGGAATGGACTGGAGGACAGGGGTTTCGACCTCAAGGTATCCTGCGTCCGAGCAGTATTCCCTCATGGTGTTGATGATCTGTGTCCTTTTTACGAACACGTCGCGTACCTGCGGATTCACGATGAGGTCCACATATCTCTGGCGATAGCGGAGTTCGGGGTCGGTGAAAGCGTCGTGGACCTTTCCGTCGGCTTCCTTGACGATAGGAAGCACCCTGAGCGACTTGCTCAGCAGGGTGAGTTCCTTGACGTGGACGGTCAGTTCTCCCGTCTGGGTGATGAACGCGTATCCCTTCACGCCTACGATGTCCCCGATGTCAAGCAGTTTCTTGAAAACGGTATTGTACATCGTCTTGTCCTCGCCGGGGCAGATCTCATCCCTCTTGACGTAGGCCTGGATCCTTCCGGAAGCATCCTGGATCACCATGAAGGAAGCTGCTCCCATTATCCTGCGGGACATTATGCGTCCTGCAATGCATACGTCATCGAAATTCCCCTTCTCAGGGTCGTATCCTTCCGCGATTTCCTTAGCCGTGGTGTTGACCGGATAGAGTGGTGCGGGATAAGGATTGATTCCCAATTCCTTAAGGCGGGCAAGAGACTGCCTTCTTACCTCTTCCTGTTCGCTCAGTTCAATGTTTGCCATCTGTGTGCTTTTCTTTTTTTTAATCGTCAGTCCGCAAAAATACTCAATAAAATCCAAAGTTTAATTTTTTATGAGTATATTTGTCTAATATGGGCAAAGAACGTAAATGGATACTTCAGACTCCTGCCGACCCTGAGATCGCCGGCCGTCTGGCTGCTGAGCTCGGAGTCGACAAGGTTCTTGCGCAGCTGCTCGTGAAAAGGGGAGTGACCACTTTCGAGCAGGCACGTTCTTTTTTCCGCCCGTCCTTGGACGACCTGCACGACCCCTTCATGATGAAGGATATGGATTCGGCCGTCGAGAGGCTCCGCAAGGCCATTACCGCAGAAGAGAAGATTCTGGTCTATGGGGATTATGACGTCGACGGCACCACGGCCGTAGCCCTTGTATATTCTTTCCTCAGGAGATATTCGTCCAATGTGGATTTCTATATTCCCGACAGGTACGATGAAGGCTACGGGGTTTCCCTGAAAGGTATCGACTGGGCCTCCGACAACAAGTTCGGCCTGATCATCACCCTCGACTGCGGCATCAAGGCTGCATCGAAAGTCAGGTATGCCGCTGACAAGGGAATCGACATGATTATCTGCGACCACCATCTTCCCGAGGAAGAGATCCCGCCTGCAGTCGCAGTCCTCGATCCCAAGAGGGAAGACTGCAACTATCCTTTCGATGACCTTTCCGGCTGTGGCGTAGGATTCAAGCTTGTCCAGGCATACTCCCAGCGGTACGGAATCCCTTTCGAAACACTCATACCCCTTCTCGACCTCCTTGTCGTCAGCATTTCTTCCGACCTCGTGACCATGGTCGGTGAGAACAGGGTGCTTGCCCATTTCGGCCTCAAGCAACTTAACGAGAACCCCCGAAAGGGACTTCTGGCGATGATAAACCTTTCCAAGCTTGAGCCAGGCCACATCACCATCGACGACATCGTATTCAAGATCGGGCCGCGAATCAACGCTGCGGGGAGGATGGAGACGGGAAGGCTTGCGGTCGAGTTGCTTACGGCGGCGGACGACAGGACTGCCAACTTCATCGGCAACAAGGTCAATGACAACAATACCGAGCGCAAGAACATAGACCGTGAGATTACCGGCGAAGCCATAGAGATGGTCAGCAGCGGCAAGGCCCTCGCTTCCTCTAATGCCACGATAGTCTATAATCCCATCTGGAACAAGGGAGTCGTGGGAATCGTAGCGTCTCGTCTCGTAGAGGCGTATTACAAGCCCACCGTCGTGCTCACGAAGTCCAACGGTTTCGTCACCGGCTCGGCCAGGAGCGTCGCAGGATTCGACCTTTACGAGGCCATAGAGAACTGCGCCGACCTGCTTGAGAATTTCGGAGGCCACGTATATGCGGCCGGACTCACCCTGAAGGAAGAGAACCTGGCTGAATTCAGCCGCAGGCTTGATGATTTTATCGGGAAGAAGATAACCAAGGAGATGCTTACCCCGGTGACCAACATCGACTGCGAACTCGACTTCTCCCAGATTACGCCGAAATTCTTCAGGATACTCAAGCAGTTCCAGCCCTTCGGCCCCGGCAACGGCAATCCCGTGTTCATGACGGAGAACGTCTATGATGACGGCAACGGCCGGAAGGTAGGAGCCGGCGGCGTCCACATCAAGCTTGACCTTATCCAGGAATCACAGCCTTACAGGCAGATTCCGGCGATAGGCTTCAACATGGCCGACCTCTACGACTATATAAAGGCCGGCAACCCGATGGATGTCTGTTATTCCATCGTTGAGAATTATTATCGCGGCAATTCAACCATCCAGCTCCGTCTCAAGGATATCCACGAGAGGGAAGAGTTTATCTAGACGGCATCACACGCACGAATACATTCCCGTAAGGGGCGATGTCAAGGGAGGTCGTCTGCCTGCCTGTTTCTTCGTTAATCACATTGACCCGGACGAACGGAAGCCTGTTGCCGTTCCCGTCTTTGAGCGACAGGGTCGCCGCCTTTCCTGCGGTTTCCCGTATGTTGACCAGTACGTTCCCGTCGGGGGTCGGTACTGCGCCGACAAGAAGGAGATTGTCCCCCTCGATTGTGAGAGAGGAATGTTCCCTGGCCCTTTTCTCCTGTCCCTCCTTTGAAGGGACTCCCGGCTGTACCCTGGCATATACCGGAGTGCGGTTGCCCTGACCGAACGTCCATGCGTCGGGTTCGGAGCATCCCCGGAGCGATGTTATCGCATAATTCCAGCGGAATTCCCCTTCCTGGGACGCCCGGAAATTGGTAAACCAGTAATTGTTCATCACCCACGAGAAGAAATGGGTCTTTTCATGGACATGTTCTTTCCGGAAAGGATCGTTCATCAATTCTCCCATCATGAAAAGGGGAACTTCGTCGGTGCTGACCAGGACCTGCAAATCCTGATTCCTGGCGGAGACGAAACTCTGCACCGTGTTCCAGGCGGCAGTCGTCCCGGGAATCTGGTTCTCTCCAGCGACGAGCAATCCTCCGGGGACGTCAAAGGCCAGCTTTCCGCTTTCAACTCCGAAAGGAAAAGCTATGTAGATTCCTGTAGGATCCGTTTCAGGCATCCTTTTCAGCCTGTATGAAAGGTCGATTCGTTTGACGCGGTTATGTAGTTTTACGTCAACCTTGATTCCGAAGTCGCTGTCGCATCCTTCGAGAACACCTTCAAAGGAAACGGTCGTGAAAAGGTCTCCCGTGGTGATTCCGGTGAACCTGACACTTTCAAAGCCTTTCCTGGAATACTTGTCGAACCGGAGCTTGTTCATCTGGCCGCGGTCTCCTTCCAGGCTTTCGTATATGGCTTCCCCAAGATTCCATTCCGCATCTTTATCAAGCAGTTCCTTTCCGAGTTCCTTGTCAAGCATGGAACTGATTCCGCCTTTTTCCATGTCGAAGGTCAGGCGGTAGTAACCGTTTTCGATGGTACTTCCGTCCCACTCGGAGGGGGAAGGAATATGGGTTGAGCCTGTTCCGAGCCTTATCTCATAGGTCTTGTAACCCATCGCGGGAATGTTTTCAGCCCATACCGTGAAATACCTTCCTTCGCTCCTGACGGCTCCCTGCTGTACGGCGATAGGATTTCCATCGTCGTCCGTGATTTCAAACGGAGTGCCGGGAGGTACCAGTGAATTGTCGATGAAGATGGTGTAGAGGGTGGAACGGGGCGTCCCTAGGGTGTTGAAGAACGTTACGGTAGGGTTTGCCGAGCGGTAGAGGCTGCCCTGCAACCTTCCTGCAGCGGTCTCATACATCATCTGTGTGTTCTTCAAGGCATCCCATACGTATGAGCCTTTTTCCGCCCACTGGACCATGGAATTCTCGCAAGAAGGGTCGCTGATGCTTTCCGCAGCCCCGAACGTATGCTCGTCATAGAACAAGAGATTCTTCCTGATCCCTCTAATGGTAGGACCGTATCCGGCAGCTCCGGAATCGCCTTCCAATGCGGCCATTGACAGGAGTCCTTCCACGACCGACACATCGGACTGGGTCTTTCGCGACGCGGCGCTTTCCCGGGCGGCGGATCCGAAACCGTCGGTCCAGTAATCGGGGAATGCGTCCCTGTACACGGGCAGGGTCTGTCCGTACTCCTTGTCAATCCGGCTGATGAATTCGCTGACTGTCGCGCTGCGGAGCTTCGGCCATGCGTATTTTTCGTTCCAGTTCCGGATCATGTCGCACTCGGCCGGATTCGGGGGCGAATTGTCCGTAAAGAAACCGGAGTACTGTACCGCAACGTACGGGTACTGGTAATCCCCGTCCCAGAGCTTTTCCAGGTATGCGAACAGCCCGGCTTCGAACCTGACGGCATCTCCCTTGTCTATTCCCCAGTAATTACCGGTGTTGTAGTGGTCGCTGCGATATGAGATGATGGAATTACCAGAGGGAGATTCCCAGCGATACACCGTCGGCATGCCGAAGGGGACGACCGAGCGGGTGGCGTTCGAGCCCATTGACAGGTATTTGACCCCGGCCTCGGGAAGCAGGTCGGCAAGACACCAGGCCACACCGTTGACATCATCCTGCATCGCCGTCTGCACGGGGATCCCGAGTTCCCTGAACCTCTTCAAGGGCTCCAGGAAGGTTCTGTAATTGCCTTCTCCGGAGAGTTCCGACATGTTGAAGTACATGGCGGTGACTTCAATCAGTCCCCGCCTGACATAATCAAGGAAACGGTCGACCTGTTCTTTCGGACGGACTTTCAACCACTCATCTACAGCCCAAGAGGCCTCGCAGGTCCAGCGGAAACGGGCGTCATCCGGATATGAGGCGGTGGCGTCGCAGTAATCAAGGGCATAGTCGATATATCGCAGATGCTCTGAGAGGATTTCAGTCTGGGGCTTTGTATAACCTATGTCGGTGTGTA
>CACXFP010000117.1 GCA_902766985.1 uncultured Bacteroidia bacterium
ACCCTCAGACAACCTTCGCAACCTTTGACCCTTGAACGGTTTCTTACTATTATTCCGCTATCAGTGAGTGTATTATATAGGCCGTCGGGATCTTCCACCCGCATCAGTATGAAATTCGCGTCAGTTGGGAAAACCTTCCTGACCACGGGACTTGCGGATGCCGCCTCGATGACCCTCGCCCTTTCTGAGAGGATCTCCTTTACATGAGCCTCCTTGATTTGAGGGGAAATCATTTCCAGGGCAGTTTTCTGTGCTGGCCCGTTGATGTTATAAGGATATTTTACCTTGGAGAACAGCCCGACAACCTCTGGCGCAGCAACGGCCAGCCCGATCCTGAGTCCCGCTAGCCCCCAGGCCTTCGACAGGGTCTGCATTATGATGAGGTTGGGATACTCTGAAATCTTGCCGGAAAGGGATGCAGAGGAAGAAAAATCTATATAGGCTTCGTCCAGGACGACTATTCCGGGAAAACGATCCGCCAGGGAGAGGATCTCCGAAGCAGGGAAAGAGTTCCCTGTGGGGTTGTTGGGGGAGCAGAGGAACAGTAGCTTGGAGCGGTAATCAGCGGCTCTGAGGATCGCTTCCGTATCGAGGGAGTAATCTTCCTTGAGTTGGACCGTACGCAGTTCCACGTCGTTCATTCCTGCTGCCACGCCGTACATCCCGTAACTCGGGGCTATGACGATGGCATTATCTTGTCCCGGAGTGCAGAATACCCTGTAGCACAGGTCAATGACTTCGTCGCTGCCGTTTCCGAGGAAGAGGTTTGCCACGGGAATTCCCTTCAGGGCGGAGATCCTGTCTTTCAGAAGCTTCTGGTGGGGATCGGGATAGCGGTTGAGCCCGTTGTCATAAGGACTTTCATTGGCGTCCAGGAATATGCCGATTTCTCCGCCAGAGTATTCGTCGCGGGCGGTAGAATATGGCTCCAGATTCCTTATACATTGTCTGGCCAATGCGAGGACAGATGCTATCTCTTTCATTTTCAGTTGTTTTTGACTCTGATATAAACGGCATTGGCATGGGCCTGCAAGCCTTCAGCCTCGGCCATTGCCGTAATCGTACCGCTTAGGGATTCCAGCCCTTCCCTGGTGATTTCCTGAAGGGTCATCTTGCGCATGAAACTGTCGATGTTCACCCCTGAGAAAGACCTCGCCCATCCTGAGGTGGGGAGGGTATGATTGGTGCCTGAAGCATAGTCTCCGGCGCTTTCGGGAGAATAATTACCGAGGAAGACGCTGCCAGCGGAAGTAACGTTTTCCGCAATTGCATACGGATCTTCCATCGCAATGATGAGATGCTCAGGGGCATAGCAATTAGCGAAACCGATCATGGAACTGTCGTCATCAAAGACAATCATGCAGCTGTTTTCAAGGGATCGTTCCACAATTTCCCTTCGCGGAAGGACTTGTTTTTGCCTGTCAATCTCCTCGCGGACGGAGGCGGCGAAACTCTCGCTTTTGCAAAGGAGGATCGCCTGACTGTCAGGGCCATGCTCTGCCTGGGAAAGGAGGTCAGAAGCTACGAATGCGGGATTGGCGGTCGAGTCTGCCATCACCATCACCTCCGAAGGTCCTGCGGGCATGTCGATGGCTACGTCTGAAACGCTGAGCAACTGTTTGGCTTTCGTGACATAGCGGTTGCCAGGCCCGAAGATCTTGTCTCTCCGGGGGATGGACCGGGTGCCTACAGCCATGGCAGCCACGGCCTGGGCGCCTCCGGCTGCGAATATCCTCCTGATTCCGCAAACTGTTGCAGCATAGATTATTTCTGGTTTGATGCCGTCTTTAGACGGAGGGGTGCATAGGATAACGTCCTTGCATCCGGCAACCATGGCAGGGATACCAAGCATCAGTACGGTCGAGAACAGGGGAGCGCGTCCACCTGGGATATAAAGCCCTACCCTCGATATCGGAACTGGCCTCTGTATGCATTTGACCCCAGGAGCAGTCTCTATTTCAACGGTTTTTGGGAGCTGTGCCTCATGGAATGCCTTTATGTTCCCAACTGCGGAGGAAATCGCCTGCACCAGGGTCCCGTCTACCTTGGAACATGCTTCTTCAATATCGGCTTCCGTAAGTTCCAGCCTTGAAAGCTCGACTCCGTCTATTTCTCGGGCAAGGCGTATGAGGGCGTTGTCACCGTCTTCCCTGACTTGTGAAATGATGGAACCAACCCTCTCCGAGATGTCGGAATCATCTGGGAGGGAGCGCCGGGAAATAGTATCCCATTTGTCCTGGGACGGGTTGATATACAGTTGCATGGAAGATGCTGTCTAAAGTACGAGTTTCTCTACGGAAAGGACGAGGATGCCTTCAGCGCCGATTTTCTTGAGTTTTTCAATCCTGTCCCACAGGACGTCGGCATCCACGACAGAATGGAGGGACGACCAGCCTTCCTGAGCAAGCGGAAGGACCGTGGGGCTCCTCATTGCGGGAACGATGCTGATTGCTTCTTCGATTTTCCCGTTAGGTATGTTCATCAGGAGATATCTTTTGCCCCTGCTTCCCTTTATTGAGGAGAAACGGAACTCAATCTGCTCGAGGATCTTCTGGTTTTCTTTCGAGAGCCTTCCGGAAGAAATCAGCACAGCCTCGGATTCCACCACCCGTTCCACCTCCTTCAGTCCGTTCGTGACCAGGGTCGCTCCTGAGGACACTATGTCGAAGATAGCGTCGCCCATCCCGACAGTCGGCGCGATTTCCACGCTGCCTGCTATCGTCCTTATATCGGCATGGATGCCAAGGGCCTGGAAATGCTTGCGGAGGATGTTGGGATAGGAGGTGGCAACCGTCTTGCCGTCAAACCATGACGGGTTGTCATATCCCGAATTCTGGGGAACTGCGAGGGATAGCCTGCAGCCTCCGAATCCTAGTTTCATGATAACCTTAACGTCCATGTCCTTCTCCAGGACCTCGTTGTAGCCCACTATACCCAGGTCCGCTGCACCTGTAGCCACCGCCTGTGGAATATCGTCATCACGGAGCATCAGGACTTCAACGGGGAAATTGGAAGCCGGAGTGAGGAATTTGCGGGCCGCCTCGTCGACTGCTATTCCGGCATCGGAAAGCAATTGTATGCTTTTCTCGTTCAGCCGGCCCTTGGATTGAATGGCTAATCTGAGCATTGTAAAAATCTATTTGTTGTCCGTTCGCTTGACAAATTATGGATTTTTCAGTTAATTTGCAAGGAAATCGCGTTTCAATATGACTAATGTGGCAATTTTCGCTTCCGGAAACGGTACGAACTGCGAGAATATCATAAGGTATTTCAAGGATTCCCCAGACATCAATATCGTCCTTACGGTATGCAACAAGGCGGGCGCAAAGGTGCTTGAAAGGGCTTCCGGACTTGGGGTCCCCGTAGCGGTTGTCACCAGGTCGGAACTGCAGGAGCCTGGCGTCGTGCTGCCGCTTCTGGACCGCCATGGGGTCGATTTCATTGTGCTCGCCGGTTTCCTTCTTGTCGTTCCCGATTATCTTATAAATGCTTACGACCACAGGATGATCAATCTCCATCCGGCCCTGTTGCCCAGTTTCGGAGGACCGGGGATGTACGGGCATCATGTCCATGAGGCAGTGAAGGCGGCAGGGGAGACCAGGACTGGAATGACGGTCCATTGGGTCGATTCAGTTGTGGACGGAGGCGAGATAATCGCCCAGTTTTCAACGCCCATTGCTCCGGATGACAGCCCGGAGGATATCGCAAAAAAGGAACACGTGCTGGAAATGGAGCATTTCCCGCGCGTGATAGAAGAAACAATCAAAGGGCTTCAGCCCAGATAATCAAGTATTTCAGCGAACTGATCGACCTTCCTCAGGCGGGGATGGCCGAATTCTTCCATCCTCTCATGTTCCCAAAGGACCTTCGAGGGTATATGGATGCCCCAGCCTCCGATTGAAAGCATCGGCGCGATGTC
>CACXFP010000118.1 GCA_902766985.1 uncultured Bacteroidia bacterium
AGATGGAAAAACTTGAAATACTCGGAAACGACCAGGCCCGCCCCGACGGGATCCATCAGCTTGAGCGACCCGGCGACGAACAATACGGTTCCGACGATTACGGCGCAGATCCGCCTAGCTACATACCAGATGTCTTTCATTTCCTGTCCAGCTTTTTATCAACCAGATCCTTGACCTTCCTGAATATCTCATCCGGAGGCAGCATCCTCCCGAAGCCGTCGGAGCAATCGACCCTCGAGAACCCGGGATCGGACAGGGTCTGGGTCAGGTACACCTCACGGACACGTTTCTGGAATTCGATATTCGCTTCATGTATGTCGTTCCTCCCCTCGAGATATCCCCTGTCATCCCCCTGACGGCTGGCAGTGAGTTTCTCCCTGACAAAACCTATCGGGACGTCCAGGAAGATATTCAGGTCCGGTTCAGGCAATCCGAAAATGCCGTACTCCGTGTCGATGATCCACTTCCGGAGCTCTTCCCTTGCATCGGGATCGGGCACTTTCGCGCACTGGTAGGCGATGTTGGAATAAACGTACCTGTCCAGCAGGACGGTACCCCCTTCCGAAAGCGTCTTCCTGATCGAAGGGGCCGCATCATGACGGTCTCCAGCATACAACAGGGCGACAAGCTGGGGATGGACGGAATCAATCGTGCCGTAATCCCCACGCAGGAACCGGCCTATGAGCCCTCCCCACAGGGGGGCATCATATCTTGGGAAATGGATGTATTCCAGTTCCCCGCATCTAGACTCAAGATATTCCCTCATTTTCCCGACCTGGGTGGACTTCCCCGCCCCGTCAAGACCTTCCAGCACGAACAGCATATTTTTCAGGTTTTCAGTATTCCTCCAAAGATAGGCATTTTTCAGGAAATCTTTATATTTGTATCAGATGGACAGAAAAGTGGAAATAATGGGCATCGTGAATCTGACTCCGGATTCATTCTTCCCCGGCAGCAGGATCCTATCTCCGGACGGGACCCTGGACCAGGACGCCCTGGTCGCAAGGGTTGCGGGTATGATCCGGGACGGGGCCGACATCATCGACGTCGGAGCCTGTTCCACCAGGCCGGGATCCGAGCCTGTCAGCGCCGGCGAAGAGTGGGAAAGGCTTTCTTCCCCGCTCAGGCTGATCAGGGACGCCTTCCCCGGCATCACCCTTTCCATCGATACCTTCAGGGCTTCCATAGTATCCAAAGCCTTCGATGCCATCGGACCCTTCATCATCAACGACGTGTCCGGAGCATCTGACCATTCCATCCTTCCACTTGCCTCAGGCCTGGGACTCACCTACATATGCACACACTGCTCCACGGAAGGTTCTCCTGATATCACGGACAGGGTGTCCTCCTTCTTCAGGGAATTCAGCAGCAGGGCTGAAGAAACAGGAGTGGAAGACTGGATTCTCGACCCTGGCTTCGGCTTCGGAAAGTCTCTGGAAGAGAACTACTCCCTCCTGGAAAACCTTCCATCCCTCAGGAGCGCAGGAAGGAAGATCCTTGTCGGAGTCAGCAGGAAAAGCATGGTCTACAAACTGCTCGGCATTACGCCCGAAGAATCCCTCGTACCTACACAGGCCCTTCATATGGCAGCCCTTGAACGGGGAGCCGACATCCTTCGGGTTCATGATGTGGCGGAAACCGTACAGACTTTCAAGCTATGGCGGAGCCTCAACGCCGGCATGGCATAGTTTTTATTGGAAATACCTGAAAAACAACGAGTATGAATATCTGGAAGGAAATCAGGGCATATCTTCGTCTGACGGCGAGCATTGCCGACCAGATCGATAAAGAGGCAGCCGAAGCGAGTATCCGCCGAAACATATATTTCCGGGGACCGAACGTCTGGATCCTCGTCTTCTCCATTATCATAGCCTCAGTCGGCCTGAACATCAACTCCACGGCCGTCATCATCGGAGCCATGCTCATCTCTCCCCTCCTGGGCCCTATAACCGGCATCGGCCTCGGCCTTGGGATCAATGACACCAAACTTCTCGGCGAGGGAGCCAAGAACCTCCTTGTAATGGTGTTCATAAGCCTCCTGGCCTCATCACTGTACTTCCTCCTCTCACCGCTCAACCTCGCAAATCCCACCGAACTGGAGGCAAGGACCACCCCCAGCATCTACGACATCCTGATAGCCCTCTTCGGCGGTTTCGCCGGAATCCTGGAACAGGCCCGCAAGGAAAAGGGCACGGTGCTCTCGGGAGTCGCCATCGCTACCGCCCTGATGCCTCCCCTCTGCACGGCCGGATACGGGATAGCGAAAGGCAGTCTCCATTTCTTCGTCGGGGCCATGGGACTTTTCATCATAAACGCCATCTTCATTACCCTGGCAACCTACATAGCCGCCAAGTACTTCCATTTCCAGGGAATCAAGTTTGAGAATGAAGTCTCCGCAAGGCGCACCAACCGTCTTATCACCGCGATAGTGATCCTTGTAACCATTCCGAGCATCTGGTCGGCTGCAGTTATCATCAGGAACAACAGCTTCACGGCGGCCGTGGAGAATTTCGTTGCGGAAAACAGGGTGTTCGGAAAGAATTATATCTACAATTACCAGATCACCCAGGGCCGCAACCGCAACGTAACTTTTTATACGACCGGAGACGGGCTGAACGGACAGGACCATCTCAGCATCATGGACGCGGCCGCAAAGTTCGGGATTCCCGGGGAAAAGATCAACCTCGTGGACAGCAACATCTCTTCCGACACCGATAATACGGATGAGATGACGCAGGGAATCTTCGGTATCCTGGAAAGCCAGCTCTCTCAGAAAGACTCACTCATCAATTCACTCAAGACCAAGATTGACGCCATGGGCGGCAGGGACATCCCTTATTCCCAGATAGCGAAAGAAGTCTCCGTCCAGTGGCCTGAGATCAAAGAGATTTTCCTCTCCAGGGGCGCCAGCGTCACTACCGACAGCCTGTCCGCAAGTTTCGGCACCCTGGCGATCATCAAAGCCGTTCCGCCCCTCTCAACCGAAAAGGTACGCCGCCTTGAGAAATGGCTTCAGGTCCGTCTGGACGACACTTCCGTCGCGGTCCATCAAGAATGACGGTGAAACGAAGTTCCGGCATCGCCTTTTCAGCGATGCCGGAACTTTTTCCTGACTTGGAAGCGTCTTTCCGATTATTTGTTGACGAACATCACCGCCTCGGCGATGGAATTCAGTTTGGTATCGACTGAATCGGCGCGGCTTGCAAGGACGCAAGGAGCCGTCGTTCCGACGAGCATACCGGCCTGGCGGACTCCGTCTGCGAGTTTGGAATTGGTCTTCCAGAACACGTTCCCGCTCTCAATGTTGGGGAACAGGAGGCAGTCGGCATCGCCGGCCACGGGGCTGACGAGTTTCTTGATAGCCACGGACTCCTCGTCGACGGCTACGTCAAGGGCAAGGGGACCGTCGCCGATGCACCCTTTGATCTGGCCTCGGTCACACATCTTGGCAAGCTGGGCGGCCTCGACGCATGCAGGCATGCTGTCCATCATCTGTTCGGATGCGGCGATGAAGGCGACCTTCGGCTTCGCGATGCCGAAACTGTGGGCGACATCAACCATGAAGTTGGTAATCTTCACTTTCTGACGGAAGTCGGGCAGGGGGATAACGGCCATGTCACTCATGAAGATGAGCTTATGGTATTTGGGATTCTCAATGACACCGACATGGCTCAGAAGGCCCTTTGCAGGAAGGAGACCGGTCTCCTTGTTGAGGATTGCGCGCAGGAACTTGTCGGTTGAGCACAGACCCTTCATGAGGACGTCACCCTCTCCGTCATGCACCATCTGCACGGCCTGGGCGACAGCCTTCAGCTCGACAGGATTGTCGATTACATCGAATTTGGAAACATCGAAACCGCAGCGGGAGCAGACTTCGCCAATGAGCTTTGAATCTCCTACAAGGACGGCCTTCACGAAACCTGCCTCAACAGCCTTGTAAGCAGCCTCGATGGAATGCTCATCCACACCCCAGGCCACGACCAGTTTCTTGCAAACACCCTTCGCCTTCAGTTCGGCGAAAACATCAGCAAATTTAGTAATCATATGTGTATCAATTAATTATTCATCCATTTCCTGAACGAGGTGCATGGTGTCGCGGGCAATGGCTAGTTCCTCGTCGGTGGTGACCACCGCTACCTTCACCTTGGATTGAGGAGTGGACAAGAGGGTATCCACGCCCCAGGCCACGTTGGCCTCATAATCGAAATCAAGTCCGAGATATGTGAAATTCTCGCATACGCGACGCCTGAGACGGCTGTTGTGCTCTCCGATTCCACCGGTGAACACTATCATGTCGACACCGTTCATGGCAGCCACATAGGAGCCGATGAGCTTGATGATGTCATAACTCAGTTTCTTATACACAAGCTTGGCCTTGTGGTCTCCTGCGATTGCGAGCTCGTTCATCTCACGGGCGTCGGACGTCTTCTCGGAGAGACCGAGGAAACCGCTCTGCTTATTCATCAGGTTCTCCATCTGGTCAGGAGTAAGACCCTCTTTCTTCATTATGTAGGTCACGATGCTCGGATCCATGGATCCGCATCTGGTGCCCATGATCATACCCTCGAGAGGGGTAAGGCCCATCGATGTATCCACAACCTTGCCGTTAACGATGGCGGTAACCGAAGAACCGTTCCCGATGTGGCAGGTAATGATTTTGGAATCATTTATATCCACTCCGTACAATCCGGCAGCCTTATGGGCGACGAACTTGTGGCTGGTGCCGTGGGCGCCGTAGCGGCGGATATGGTATTTGGTATAATACCTGTACGGAAGGGCGTACATATATGCGTATTCCGGCATCGTCTGATGGAAGGCGGTGTCGAACACAACGACCTGGGGGACGCTCGGAAGAACCTCGGAGCAGGCTTCTATGCCTAGAAGATGGGCGGCATTGTGAAGCGGGGCGAAATCGCAGCATATACGGATCTTCTCCTTGACATCCTCGTCCACGATAACGCTGCCGCTGAAGAAATCAGCGCCCTGCACGATACGGTGTCCGATAGCCTCGATATCATTGAACGACTTGAGGACGCCGGTTTCCGGATCGACAATGGCCTCAAGGACCATCCTCATTCCTGCCTTATGGTCGGGGATATGGACCTGCCTGACTATCTTGTGACCGCCTTTGGGAGTATATTGGAGATTCGCAGCCTCAAGACCGATATTTTCCGCGATGCCCTTGGCTACTACTTCATAAACGTCATCACTCTTCATGTCCAGCAGCTGATATTTGATCGAAGAGCTGCCGCAATTGATTACCAGAATAATCATTTTCCTAAAACGTCGTGTATCTTATAAAATATCATTCAAATTCAGAATCACCGGCAAAGTTATCAAAAATAATCAGTATTTTTATCAAAACTTATACTTGGGAAACTTCAGATATGTCGAGGGACAGGATTTTTGCGGGGCTGTGCACGTCTTTTCTGGCGGGAATTACCGCCGGTATCCTTATCGCAGACCTTTCCAAGCCCGTTTTCCGTCCCTTCCTGGCAACACTGTCCCTCATCCCGGTCCTTCTGTCGGCAATCCGCCATTCGAAGTCCGGCCGCATCAATACGATCCAAGCAGCCGCCGTCTTCGCCCTCACCGGAGCCTTCTGCTCCCTGGCCGGCCACGGATCTCCGGTCCTGTCATCATCGCTGACAGACCGGGCTGCATCCGCCTTCCGCTCCATCATCGACTCCGTTCCATGGCCTTCAGACACGACGGGCCCGCTCGTGAAGGCCCTGCTTACAGGCGACCGTTCCGGCCTGCCAAAAGACATCGTCAGCATCTTCCGGCGCAGCGGAGCTTCCCATATCCTCGCCCTTTCCGGGCTTCATCTCGGAATCATCTACCTCATCCTCTCGAAAACCCTTTCAGTACTTGGACGGTTCCCCGCCGCCTATGTCATCAGATATATCCTCATACTCGTGATTTCGGCCTTCTACACCATCATGACAGGAGCCTCCCCCTCTCTGGTCAGGGCTTTCCTTTTCATCGTCATCCGGGAGACGGGACTCCTTCTCTCCAGGCCCCGGAGGCCTCTTCGAATCCTTCTCACTGCCATGTTGATACAACTCTCCATATCTCCTTCCACCATCATGTCGGCCGGATTCCAGCTCTCCTATCTCGCCATGGCCGGAATCACGGTGCTCCATCCGAAGCTCCTCGCCCTGTGGCCGGATGCCGGCTCCCGAGACGGAGGCAGGTCCCTCCCGGCAAAGATATGGAACGCGGCATCCCTCTCCATCTCCTGCCAGGCCTTTACGGCTCCCCTTGCCTGGCTCCGCTTCCGTTCCTTCCCCCCATATTTCCTGATTACGAACCTTTTAGCCTTGCCGCTCACCTCCATTGCCATAACCCTTGCTGTCGCAACCCTTTCACTCTCAGCCACCGGACTGTGCCCGGAGCTCCTTGTAAAAGTAACGGACATAGCCGTCTCCACCCTCGTTTTCATCCTGAGGGTGATTTCGGATATTTGATGATGATCCGGCAGGCTACCTGAGATCGGTAATCACCGTATCGGGTCCCAGCGACCCCTTGTCAAGGACAAAGACGGAAATATCGTCGGAAGCAGGTCCTGCGGAAAAACCTCCAACCGTAAAACGGGTGACTGTGCCATCGGCGACGGTCACCTCCGCTTCGGCAAGCGAGAGTTCCGGGGTAATATACATTATGACCTGCCGGACATTGGACCTGGCCTCCGGTTCAAGGACGGCAACGACAAGGTCCTTCCCGTCCTTCTTTACGGCCCTGGTTTCCTTCACCGTAAATCCCTTGCCCCCCTGGGAAAGGAAAAGAGCGGGATTCGCCGCAAAATCTTCACCTTCAGACACGTTCTCGACTATGGCCTCTCCCGCAGCCCTGTCCACGGTCCATCTGGACCTGCCGTCGCAAACGACCTCCAGGCCGTCCCCCTTCATCAGGAACGCACTGCCCTGGACAATGACAGACCCGCTGCCCGTCATGACAGCCTTGCCGCTTCCTGTAGAATAAGTGTACTCAAAAGAGACACGTGACGATGCTGCAAGGGCAAGGAAATCGCTGACCGTTTCCCTGGGGCCGGCCATCGCCATAAGGGCTGCTATGAAGGCTATGAGTCTCATTTCCCTGTCAATCGCGGACGCACCTTACAGAAGCAAGGAACGTTTCCTTGTCAACCGTGGCGGAAAGCACATCAGCCTGCTTGTAATGGAGATATCTGATCCATGCCTTGGCTCCGTCTTCCTCATCGGCATCCGCCGTCCAGAAAACGGCATACTCGTTGGGATCCATGAACCTGGGGGAACCCTCATTGGAAGATGTGGCATACCCGAAGGACATGGCGTTGAATTTAAGCTTATTGGTAACCTTGACGTCATTGGGCCAGTACTCCCACATCCTGGAATTGAAAAACTTTGCATCCACCATCAGGTCTCCGGCTACACCAGGGAACATATCATGCTCCGAAAGGCCGTCGTCGCCTGAAAGCAAACGGCCCACGGCGAGCCAGTCCTCCCCGGTAGAAAGATGCCATCCCTCGGGGCAGGCCGTCCTGGCCTCTTCCCACGTGTAGAATTTCCCGGTCACCTTCGTCATAGCCGGGCAGTTGGAGAACGGCACTCCGCACCCGTCGAAGGAAAGGTTCTGCCTGAACCATTCTTTCCCGTCTATATCGACGGTACGGTATTCCATACCGTCGCGAGGGTCGGTGACCCTGCTGTCCGAATCGGAGAAATCCAAGCCTGAGAACACCTTTTCCAAATCATCGCACACGATGGCCAAGGATGTCGTCTTGGAAGAAGGGAAATAATCCTCGGCATAGGCGTACATGACGAAACTGTATCCGTCTCCAAGTTCATCGGGAATCGTGAGGGTGTAGCTGACCGGGGAAGTATCCGTGGAATGATCGTACCTGATGGTATCCCTCTTGGAATTCCACGATGTGTAGACATAGTAACCGAGATTCTTCCCCTCAGGGTGGGTGACTCCCGAAGGCCTGACCACATAGGTTTCTCCCGGCTGCACATACACCGGAAGGTCGTATTTCATGCTGCCTGAGAGATATTTGTATGTTTCTTCCTTGTCCTTCTTCTTGCAGGAAGGGAAGGCCACCATCGCGGCAAGGGCGATGACGGCCAACAAGGCGGTTATTCCGTTTGCTTTCTTCATGTACATCTCTTCTACTATATTCCGTCTAACCTGCAAATATGCGAATTTCTTCTCAATTTCCGTATCTTTGTACAAATACTTTGCCGAACATCATGAAATCCCGCATACATACGGCCTTCCGCCTGCCGATACTCTCCGCCATAACGGCACTGATTGTCCTATCGTGCTCGGAAAGAAGTGATTTCGTGGCTATTACGGGACTCGCCCAAGGAGGGACCTACACCGTAAAAATCAACATGCGAGGGATAGGTATATCCCCCA
This sequence comes from uncultured Bacteroidia bacterium, assembly GCA_902766985.1. Lineage (GTDB taxonomy): Bacteria > Bacteroidota > Bacteroidia > Bacteroidales > UBA932 > Cryptobacteroides. The sequence goes on from CACXFP010000118.1 coordinate 8,401, forward strand.
GGGAGATAAAAGAAGGCATCGATTCCATCCTGACCACGGTGGACACGACGCTTTCCGGCTATAACAAAGGCTCCATGCTAAGCCGGTTCAACCGAGGGGAGAAGATCCGCCCGAACGGGATGTTCTTCGATATATATGATTCAGCCAGGAACCTCTGGACCTGTACGGGAGGAGCACTGGACTGCGCCGCCGGACCGTTGTTCGACGCCTGGGGTTTCGGTTTCACGAACGACACCCTGCCATCCAGGGAGCAGGTATCTTCCCTGCTGTCTTCCTGCGGAATGAAACATCTCGCCGACGACCTCCGTGCCAGCATCGGCCCTGACGGCCTGCTTGACCCGGCGAAGGTTTCCCTTTCCGGCATCCTGCCACACCTCAATTACAACGCCATCGCCCAAGGATACAGCAGCGACCTTGTCGCCTCTTACCTCCGCAGCTTGGGAATCAAGGATATGCTCGTGGACATAGGGGAGATTTTCTGCGACGGGTTGAACCCTGGCGGAAGAGGGTGGACCATAGCCATAGACAAACCCGTCGACGGGAACGACACTCCCGGAAAGGACATCTTCGGGATATGGCAGTCGAAAGGCGGCCCCTGCGGAGTGGTCACGTCAGCGAACAACCGCAGATTCTATGTCAGGGACGGGGTGAAATATTCCCATACAATCGATCCCCGAACCGGCTTCCCTACCCAGCATAACCTCCTCAGCGCCACCATCATAGCCCCCGATGCCATGCTTGCAGACGCCTATGCCACCGCATGCATGGTGCTTGGAGTGGATGCGTCGCGCAAATTCATCCTCTCCAATCCGGACATCGAGGCCTGCCTGATTTACAGGCTGCCGGGAGGTTCGATGGAATCATGGACCTCCCCAGGTTTCAACATGGTCGACTGAAAGGGATCACCTGACCCGGATGCGGCGTCCTATCTTGAGGACGGTACGGGCAGTGAGACCGGGATTGAGGCTGCAGATACGGTTCACGGTGGTATGATAGCGCTGGGCTACTTTCCCAAGGGTGTCTCCGGAACGGATCCTGTAATATTCGGCCGAAGCTTCAGCCGCTTCGCGGGCAGCCTTCTTCTCGGCCTCCTTGGCTGCAAGCTCCATATCCTTGGCGTCAGCTTCGTTGATGGCAATCTCCTCGTCGTCTGAATTGGGTACGTACTTGCTCCCGGGAGTCAGGTATCTTTTCCTCAGGGTAAAGACCCTGTGACGGAGCGCCCCGGTCTGGAAGTCAATCAGCCACTGGGGATCGAAAGAATAACCGTGGTACCTGGTCTCGAAATGCAGATGGGCGCCGGTCGCCCTTCCGGTTGCGCCGCCGAGACCAATGACATGACCTGCCTCAACCCAGTCACCGACCTCCACGTTACGTTTGGAGAGATGGGCGTAAAAGGTCTCAAGACCATTGTCGTGCCTGATGACTACAAGGTTGCCGAACCCCCGGTAGTACTTTGACATCCTGACCTTTCCGGCAAATGCGGCATAAACGGGGTCCCCTGTCTTCAAGGGAAGGTCCACTCCGGAGTGATGGCGGCCGTGACGGTAGCCGTAGACGGAATAGACCTTGACCTGGTTGGGGCAATGATATTCTCCGAGGGAATCGACTACCCAGAATGTAACCTTCTCAGGAAGGCTTCCGAGGGCAGTCTTGTATGGATCCGGATATTCAGAACTCCAGTTGTCCATGAAGATGCTCTCGTCCCTTCCAAAGGAAGGGTCGCGGCGGTATTTCCACGTGTTGTCGGAATAAAGGAGGATCTTTACCGCCGGATCGACGGTATCTATCGTATCCATCGCCGGACCTTCACCAGGAATGAACGAATAAACGGGTTCCTTCCCTATCCTGGGGACAAGGCGCTCCGCCCTCTTGAGCGTCATGGTTGTATCTGTAAGTATCTTCCTGCCCTGGGCCCGGGAGGAAAGGAGCGACGCCAGGATCATGACCCCGGCAAGGATCAATCGTTTCATATCAATGTACACGTCTTTTCAAGGGGCTTATCTCACAGCCCCGAACTTTGTTTTCAGCAGCTCATCCACGGCTGCGATCTTGCTGTCCAGAAGATCCTGGGTCTGAGCCTCACAGATGAACCTGAGGTAAGGCTCCGTATTCGAAGGACGGATGTTGAACCACCAGGACTGGAACTCGACCCTGTATCCGTCGAAATCCATGAAGGCTGTCGCCTTCTCCTGTGCCATGAACATGTCCTTCACCGCATCCATGGCGCCTGCCTTATCCTCAAGCCTGTAATTTATCTCCCCGGAGTTCTTGTATTTCGTGAGGGAATCCATCATGCTGCCTAGGGTTATCCCCTTCTTCTTGAGAGAAGATACGATCCTGAGCACAAGCAGGCTGGCCAGGAGACCGCTGTCGGAATAGAAGAAATCCTTGAAGTAATAATGGCCGGCAAGCTCACCGCCCCAGAGTCCGTCTATCTCGCGGAGTTTGGGAGCGGCGAAGGCACGTCCGACCCTCCAGGTGTGGAGGTCTGCGCCATATTCCTGAAGAGCCTCGCCAACGGCCTTGGAGGAACGTATTTCCTGCAGGACCCGGGGATTCTTCTCCCCTCTTTCATCGCAGAAATACTTGGCCAGAAGGGCCACGACAAGATCGGGAGCCACGAACCTCGCCCGATCGTCCACGAACATGACCCTGTCCGCATCTCCGTCATATATGACACCGACATCCGCTCCCATCCGTGAAACAAGGTCCCTGAGGGGCTTCACATTGGCAGGGATGAGAGGGTTCGGCTCATGTCCGGGGAAGGCCCCGTCCATGGTGTCGAAGAGGAATTCCGCATCTTCTCCCTTGAAAAGATCCTTCGCAAGGAGATTGGCCATTCCGTTGGAAAGGTCGAATGCGATTTTGAGATTGCCGTAATCTCCCTTGAATTTCATCAGGAAATCAAGGTACTCCTTACGGATGTCCATGTCGTGGACCTCTCCCTTGCGCGCGGCGGCGGGAGTCGGACGGCCTTCATCGATCCAGGCTTTTATCTGCCCGAGGCCGGCATCGAAACCAACCGGGAGGGCATTCTCCCTGGACACCTTCATTCCGTTGTATTCGCGGGGGTTGTGTGATGCCGTAATCTGTACGGAAGCCTTGAATCCGAATTTGGCGGTCCCGAAATACACGAGCGGAGTCGAACTCAGCCCGATGTCATATACATCGGCTCCGGCATCGGTGATGCCGGCCACGAGATTGTCCCTGATCTCCTCCGAAGACAACCTGCAGTCCCTTCCGACCAGGACCTTGTCCGCCCCAAGCAGAGACGGGATGAAATATCCGACCTTGTAGGCCGTTTCCTTATCGAAGTCCACATTATAGACTCCCCTGATATCATAAGCGTGGAATGCTCCCATAATTGGTTATTGGTTTTTTGTGTTTCGTTCCTTTTACTTGATTTTAGTGGCGTATCTGGCTGCAGTCCGGCCATGGGCGATGTTCTGCAGCTTCTTGGAAAGGATCTTCCTCCTGATAGGGGCCACATGGTCGGTGAAGAGGTCGCCGTCCAGGTGGGAAAGCTCATGCTGCACCATCCTGGCGGCGAAACGTTCGAACTCTTCCGTAACCGGCTCCAGGTTCTCATTGTAGTACTTCAGCTTGATCGATGCCGGACGGGTCACGTCGGCATAGATTCCCGGAATGCTCAGGCACCCTTCGTTGTACTCACAGGTCTTCTCGCTCCTTTCCAGTATCTCCGGATTGATGATCACCCTCTTGAAATCCTTCAGGTAGGGGTACATGTCTTCCATCCCCGTACCGTCAACGATTACCACCCTCCTGCTGACCCCTATCTGGGGAGCGGCAAGGCCGCATCCGTCAGCATGGGCAAGGGTGTCCTTCAGGTCCCTGACAAGGGTGGCTAAACCCTCTTTGTCAGAAAGGTCCGCTTCCTGGGCTACTTCGCGCAAAACCGCGGAACCATAAACATATATCGGTTGTATCATATCTCTTATCTTCTTTTCCCGGTCTTTTTCCTCATCCTGGATTCAGGAACGGCAACCATGTCGGGCGCAAATCCCGTGCCGCTTGCGGAAGGTCCGGCAAGGCGGTCGAGATACCCCTGGAGGATAATTGCAGCGCTTATCTTGTCTACTGAAGCCTTGTCCCTCCGGTCCGATGCCTTCATTCCCCCGTCGACCATGGCCCTGTGGGCAAGGACTGAAGTGAAACGCTCATCCTCCAGATGCACAGGAATCCCGGGAAAGGCCTTTTCAAGTTCCGCCAGGAATGATTCCACATCCGAGGCCGCTTCCGCAGGAGTATCGTCCAGGTTCTTCGGCCATCCCACCACGAAATCGGTAATGGTCTCAGATTCCGCATATTCCCTGAGGAAATCCAGGACTCCGGAGCCCGGAACAGTCCCAAGGGGGGACGCAAAGACGCCGAGCGGATCGCTCACCGCAATCCCGGTCCTTTTCCTTCCGTAGTCTATTCCTATCTTCCTGTTCATCCCTGCAAAGTTAATTAATTCTCCCTAATTTCTTATATTTGCATGTTTACAAGCATAGTTATGGCCAGGACTAATAAGGAACCGCGACCCGAAATATACAGGCTTTCACTTACCGACGACAAGACTCACAGGCAGTTATGGACCTTCCGTTTCACACGCCTGGGTTTTCTGGCCACCGTTGTGACCATCCTCTTCGTCCTCGTGGCGGCCATCGCCTCCCTTATTTCCTTCACTCCTTTGAAGACCCTACTTCCCGGCTACCCTGACGCCCACACCAGGCAGGAAGCCATCCGCAACGCCATCCGGATCGACTCGCTCGAAAGCGTGGTGAACAGATGGGACCTCTATGCCGAAAACCTTGCCCGCGTAGTAGACGGGAAACAACCTCTCAAGATGGACAGCGTCCTCAAGGCAGGGGTCTCGAAGGTCTCGGACCTCGACGGCAGCTATCTTGCGAAGAGGGATTCCATCCTTCGGGCCAACGTCATGGAAGAAAGCCATTTCCAAATCACCGGAGAGAGTGCGAGGAACCTCCCGATCGAGGGTGTGCACTTCTTCGTCCCGGTCAAGGGAGTGATATCCGAGGCGTTTGACAAGTCGTCCCGGCCCGGCATTGACATCACATCCGCGGAAGGCTCGATGGTAACGGCCGTCCTGGACGGCACCGTCGTTTTCACCGGATGGAATGAGAAAGAAGAATACATCATGGAGATTCAGCACTCCAACGACATACTCTCCATCTACCGTCTCAACCGCAAACTTCTCAAATCGACCGGAGACAGGGTTCTCGCGGGTTCTCCCGTTGCCATCGCCGGCAATCTCCTGCGTTTCGAGCTCTGGTACAAGGGAGAGGCCGTGGACCCTTCCAAATACATTAATTTCTGATGAGGAAAAGACGGATAGCCATACTCGGCTCGACAGGATCGATAGGCAGGCAGACCCTGGATGTAGTCAGGCAGCACCCCGACAGGTTCGAGGTCGACCTGCTTACGGCCAACAACAGCTGGGAACTCCTTGCATCCCAAGCCCGCGAATTCAACGCCAACAATGTGGTAATCTGCAATGAAGACAGGTACAGGGACCTTGATGACGCCTTGAAGGACAGCGATACCAAGGTCTTCTGCGGCAAAGACTCCATTTGTGAACTGGCTGCCAGTTCCCAGGTGGACATTGTCGTGGCTGCAATGGTGGGGTTCAGCGGACTCCTGCCCACGATCTCAGCCATAAAGGCCGGAAAGATCATAGCCCTGGCCAACAAGGAGACCCTTGTAGCCGCCGGCTCCCTGGTCATGGGCCTTTCCCGCAAATACAATGCGCCGATACTGCCTGTAGACTCCGAGCACAGCGCGATTTTCCAGTGCCTGCTCGCATCCCAGGGCAATGCCATCGAAAAGATCCACCTGACAGCTTCGGGAGGACCGTTCCGCGACTGGCCGAAGGAAGAGATCGCCGTTGCGACGAAAGAACAGGCCCTCAGGCATCCCAAATGGGACATGGGCGCGAAGATAACCATCGATTCCGCCACCATGATGAACAAGGGATTCGAGGTCATCGAAGCAAAATGGCTGTTCGACATCAGTCCCGAAAAGATAAGCGTCGTCGTCCACCCCGAGTCCATCATCCACTCGATGATAGAATTCCGTGACGGCGCCGTACTTGCCCAGATGGGACACCCGGACATGAGGGAACCCATCCAGTTCGCCCTGTCCTTCCCTGAAAGGCTCCCCCTCGACAACCGCAAGCCGGATTTCGCCCAGATCGGCAGCCTGACCTTCCAGAAACCGGATACCGGAAGGTTCCCGGCCCTTGATATAGCCTACAGGGCAATCGCCCGCGGAGGGAACATCCCCTGCGCGATGAACGCCGCCAACGAAGCCGCAGTCGCAGCCTATCTCCATGACAGGATCGGTTTCTACGACATCAGCGACATCGTGGAACAATGCATCGAAGAAGAAGACTTCACGGCCGACCCCGACCTTGACTGCATCCTTGACACTAATGAAAGGAGCTATAGAAGGGCATGTGAACTTATTGATCGCAAAGGGAGGAGAGACTGATGTCCGCTGTCCTTATGAAGATCCTCCAGGTCATCCTGGCTCTGTCCGTCCTGATAGTCATACATGAGGCCGGTCACTTCACCTTCGCCCGCATTTTCGGAATCCGGGTCGACAAATTCTTCCTCTTCTTTGACGCAGGAGGATTCAAGCTCCTGAGCACCAAGGAGGGGTGGTTCTCAAAACTGTTCCCTTCACTGAAGGAAAAGGAAACCGAGTACGGGATCGGCTGGCTTCCCCTGGGAGGATACTGCAAAATCGCCGGAATGATCGATGAGTCGATGGACCTGGAGCATCTCTCCCACGAGCCCCAGCCATGGGAATTCCGCTCGAAAAAAGCCTGGCAGCGGCTTCTGGTGATGGTCGGAGGCGTCCTGTACAATTTCATCTTCGCCTTCATAGCATACATTTCCATCCTCGGCATATGGGGAAGGACATACCTCAGCAACTCCTCCGCCAGGATATACGTAAATGACCTGGCCTATGAGATGGGTTTCCGAAGCGGCGACCGTATCCTGAAGATGGACGATTACGTCCCTGAAGATTTCGGGATGCTCCAGGCCGACCTGGCAAGACGCTCCGTAAGGGAGGTAACAGTCCTGCGCGGAACAGACACACTGGACATCTACATCGACCGGAATACCGTCGGCCAGATACTCAGCACCCCTGGCATGTTCGACATTGCGGTCCCCTTCGTGGTAGATTCCATAATCCCAGGCCCCAATGCAGGTTCCGGCCTGGCCAAAGGCGACAAGGTAGTCTCGATCGGAGGGGAAGAAGCCGAATGGTTCCAGGATGCCAGGGCCCTGCTGGCATCCCACAGCGGCGAGACCGTTGACGCCGGAGTCCTCCGAGGGGCCGACAGCCTTGCAGTGTCCCTCCAGGTGGACAGCCTTGGAAGGATCGGAGTCATCCTTCCTCCCCTTGAAGGGGTTGTCAAAAAAGAATACAGCGCCCTCAGCGCCATTCCCGCCGGTATAAAATACACCTTCGACACCATCGGAGGCTATCTCGACGACCTCAAGATGGTTGCCACCCCGAAGACGGAGGCATACAAAAGCGTCGGGAGCTTCATCGCCATCGGACAGGTGTTTCCTTCGACGTGGGATTGGTTCCGATTCATCAACCTGCTGGCCCTGCTCAGCATCATGCTCGGCGTGATGAACCTGCTGCCAATCCCCGGCCTTGACGGAGGGCACATCGTATTCACTCTCTATGAGATGCTTACCGGACGCAAGCCCAGCGACAGGTTCCTGGAGGCGGCTCAGATCATAGGGATGGTACTCCTCCTCGGACTTATGGTCCTCGCCTTCGGAAACGACATAGGGAGACTGATCGGCGGTGGATTTTGATTAATTGCGTTTGATTGCTATATTCGCGAAAGGACTTGGTTTAAAGGATAAATAATGAAAAAGATAGTTTCATACCTGATTCTCCTGTGCACCCTTGCAGCTGCATTTTCATGCGGTTCCTCCGACCGGAAGGTCCTTCTCCCCAACGTCAGCGGCAAGGCCGGTGAGGTTCTGGTGATTATGGACAAAGACAACTGGGAGGGGAATCTCGGCAATGCTGCCCGCGAACTCCTTACCAGGGACTGCCCGGGGCTCCCCAACAAAGAGCCCATGTACTCCCTTGTCAACGTTGCTCCCGCCGCATTCGGAGACCTCTTCAAGATCCACAGGAACATAGTGTTCTTCAACATCAATCCACAAGGACGCCAGGAAGGCATCATCTACCGCAACGACGTCTGGGCCAAGCCGCAGTGCCTGATCCAGGTTAATGCGACCACGGCCGAATCAGCCACGGAACTTCTTCTCAAAGAGGGAGAGACAGTGATAGCGGACCTCGAGCAGGCCGAGCGCAACAGGGTGATAGCCAACACCCTTCTCTATGAGAACAAGACCCTGGCCCCCATCGTCAGCGAGATGGTAGGAGGGAAAGTCCATTTCCCCAACGGCTACCGCCTCAAGATGCAGACCGACGATTTCCTCTGGTTTGCAGACGATAAGCAGTACACCTACCAGGATATCCTCGTTTACAAATACCCGGCCCTCCCCAAAGACAACTTCACGGTTGAGAACATAGTGGCCAAGAGGAACGAAATCCTGAAGGCGAACGTCCCGGGGATGTTCGACAATACCTACATGACCACGAGCGACTACATCTCCCCGCAGGTTAAATTCCTAAAATACAACGGAATAGAATTTGTCGAGACACGAGGCCTCTGGGAAGTTTACGGCGATTACATGGGCGGTCCCTTCGTCTCGCACTCCTTCTTCAGCAAAGACGGGAAGGACATAATCGTCCTGGACGCATTCGTTTATTCGCCCCGTTTCGACAAGAGACTTTACATGAGACAGGTCGAATCCCTGCTATATTCGTTCGAATGGGACGAAAAATAATTTTGCGGAGTTAAAAATATTACATACCTTTGCAGTCCAATTCGGCAAATGCCGTCTTGGACCCGGTTAAGGTGGGTTCGTATAACGGTCAGTACTCGGGATTTTCATTCCCGCAATAGGAGTTCGATTCTCCTACCCACTACAAATATTAAAAAAGAGACAACAATGGCAAACACAGCATCAGCCGAAAAGTGCGTTCGCCAGAGCGAAAGGCACAGATTGCATAACAGGTATTATGCAAAGACAACAAGGAACGCCATCCGCGCGATCCGCAACACGACAGACAAGAAGGAAGCAGAGACTTCCGCTCCCAAGGTTTTCTCAATGATTGACAAGCTTGCGAAGAAGGGTATCATCCACAAGAACAAGGCTGCCAATCTCAAGAGTGGTATAGCACTCTACATCAACAAGCTTTCGTAAGGCTCACGGGATGTAGCGCAGTTGGCTAGCGCACCACGTTCGGGACGTGGGGGTCGTCTGTTCGAGTCAGATCATCCCGACAGGAAACCAGGCGGAAATCGTCTGGTTTTCTTTTTTACCCCAATTGTTCTTTTTTTATAAATTAATTCTTATCTTTGCAGTCCCAATTCCGGAGCATGGCTCCCTGAATGAGGATTCGGGATGTGGCGCAGTTGGCTAGCGCACCACGTTAGGGACGTGGGGGTCGTCTGTTCGAGTCAGATCATCCCGACCAAAGAAAAAAGAAGGAAACCTTTACGGTCTCCTTCTTTTTCTTTTCCATCTTTCCCTCTCCCGCTAAATCTTCATTGAAGGCATTTCCGTCTTCCCGGCGGGTTCGGCGAGATACTCGCGGGTACCGAAGTGGAGAAGGCCGGCGATGAAGGAATCAGGGAACTGGCGGACCATGCGGTTGTACTTGGTCACAGTGTCGTTGTAGGTCATGCGGGCCATACGGACATTGTTCTCATAGGTATTGATGGAGTCCATCGTCTTGGCATAGTTCTCATTGGCCTTGAGGTCAGGATACCTTTCCACGACCACGTTGAGTCCGGAAACGAGCTTTCCGAGAGCCTCTTCCTGCGCATTGGCCTCCGCAGCGGTGCTCGAACCGGTAATGTTCTTGCGCATCGCTACGACATCCTTGAGAGTGTTGTATTCATGCTCATTGTAGGACTTCACCATCTCAAGAAGGGCGGTGAGGGCATCCCAGCGGCTGTTCTGCTGAACGCCGATCTGGCTCAGGGAGTTCTTGCAGATTTCCTCTGCGCTGACGAGCTGACGCTGGACGCCGATTCCCCAAAGGACGACGAGAGCGACAAGGGCGATAAGGATCAGTAAAATGGTCATTTCAGTTAAAGTTTATTTCTACAAATATAAACAAATTTCTCAAACTCAAGCATTGGGATCTATACCGCGGTGCCAGAAACGGAAGGTTATATCCTCCCGGGTTCCGTCCGGAAGGATATGGTAGAGCCTTTGGTTGGTAGTCCTGGAATTCAGGGGACCGAAGGCCTCGATATACGGGCCGACCTTGACATAGTCGAAACTGGCCCAGATGATATCCTCAACCTCTTTGCGGCCGGAATACAAGGCGGCGGCAAGGCCTTTGGAACGGACGTGGGAAGCAAGGGACACAAGGGTTTCCGGGTCGTTCCCCTCCCCCATGAAGGCAAAGCAGTTCACCCCGAAATTGTCTTCAATGAGGCTGTCTATAACTTCCGGGGTGAGTTCTTCACCGATATCCTCCAGCAGGAAGGGGGAATGACACCCTATGCAATGACCCTGGCAGTTGCTGATATCAACTGCCAGGGTTACCATATCGGGGATTTCCTCCATGACCACTGAAGTCATGGAGGGAACGTATTTTATCATTTTGCGACCTCCTTAGCCTCAACCTCCTTGGCAAGGTCCGTCCTGGCCTCCGCCTTGGTGTAGTACCTCTTGCGGGCTTCGATCTGACGGTCCTCGCTGAAGGATGAAACCCTCTTGAGATAACCGATCACCCTGGTGAGGTAGTCGAGGTTCTTGCTTCCGCACTTGGGGCAGACCTCGAGGGTGTCCTTGCTGATGTAGCCGCATTCATTGCAGACGGTGTTGCGGCAGTTGAAGGTGAAGTAGTTGGTGCCATAGTGGACGGCTACCTTGAGCAGCTGGCGGTACTGGTCCTTGGTAAGATGCTCGGAGATGTTCATGTGGAGGGCGCTTCCTCCGTCAAGATGCTGAACGTAATCGTTGCCGTGGAGCTTGAACTTGTCGATCATCGACAGGCTGTCGTCCTCGGGATTGTAGAAATAGGACGAATACATGTTGTGCTTGGACGAGACGAAGAAGCCGTCCTTCTTGTCCCACTTGTAGTTCTTTCCTGAAAGGTTCTCGCCGGGAACGAACTCGGTGTTGAACATGGTGTCGGCGGTCTTGTCGGCGCGGTTCTCCTTGTTGATGGTCTCAAGG